>CAZMPL010000087.1:0-11787 GCA_964567805.1 uncultured Pirellulales bacterium
TGAACTATCTTGGCCGCTCAGTATGGCCAGACAATCCATACTTCAAAGGCAAGATAGATGATTTCCGTATCTATAACAGAGCGTTGACAGCAGGAGAAGTGAAATATCTGTACAAGAACTGAGATTGAATTGAGAGGATATGGATTATTTTAGGATGTGTATGTTATAGATAATTCAGTATCCGGATTATTTGTACGGTATTTGCAAACACAGTAATAACAGGGGCTTATGTAAAAAACATAAGCCCCTGTTTTTTTTGTAAATTATCTTTGTGAAAAAAATACAGATATTGGAAAATATTTTAGTTTGTAATATATCAAAGGATTTGCGAATTTAATTGATAAATCTGAAGAAATCAGTATAACATAGCCAAATGGAAAGTCAGGAAACGCTTTTGTAAAAAAAAATGTAAATCTTTATAAATACTAATTCTGGAGATCAGGATGAAGAACAGAATTTTGCTCTCAACAATATTGTTAAGTTTGTCATTCATAGTTGGTTGCAGGGTACCCGTTGAAGAAGTAGCAGTTAAAAAGGATTATAACAGACCATTGCCGCCGGGGAAAGATGCACTTAGAAAAATAACAAATCCCGCGGAAATACCTGATTTTTCAGTCGCATGTCTTGATCTTGTCGATTTACGAAAGGCAATAAGTAACAGTTTGAATTACCTTTCGAAACCATCGAGCAAGGATTTTTTTCCTGTCGGACAGATTTCTCATGCTAAAGTTATCGCCAGTTTGAAAGAATTTGACAAATTACTGGCTTCGGGATTATCAATAAGAGACTTAAACAACGCGATTAAACAAAAATTCGATGTTTATATGTCGGTTGGTTGCGATGATCGTGGAACTGTGCTTTTTACTGGTTATTATACTCCGATTTTTAACGGGTCTTTTACTCGAACAGACCGTTTTCGTTATCCTTTATACAAAGCACCTTCTGATTTAGTTAAAAACTCAAAAGGAGAGATTCTTGGACGTCGGGGGCCTGATGGAAATATCACACCATATCCGGCAAGAAGAGAAATCGAAAGTTCTGGTATGCTCAAGGGAACAGAGCTTGTATGGCTCAGTGATCCATTCGAAGTATATATAGCGCATGTGCAGGGTTCAGCGAAAATCAAATTCCCGAATGGTAATTTAATTACAGTTGGTTACGCCGCTAATAATGGTCAGGACTACAAAGGAATATCCGAAGCTCTTGTTAATGAGGGTAAAATACCGGCTGACCAGATAAGTCTTGCCGCGATGATTGATTATTTTAAGAAAAATCCATCGCAGGTTGATACATATGTAAACAATAATCCACGTTTTGTTTTCTTCAGGCAGGATGAAGGTGAGCCGATGGGAAGTCTTAATGAGCCTGTTATCGCAAAGAGAAGTATTGCAACAGATAAGTCGATTTTCCCTCGCGCTTCTCTTACATTTATTTCGACAAATTTACCTAAGCTCGAAAACGGTGCGGTTGTAAAGCGAACTTATGACGGTTTTGCATTGGATCAGGATACAGGTGGTGCAATACGTGCTCCTGGAAGATGTGACGTATATATGGGACAGGGTGATACCGCAGGTCAGTTGGCAGGACAGGTTCGTCAGGAAGGACGTTTATATTATCTGTTTCTAAAATAATCCATATTCCGATTATTTTGAAAAAACAAGCGTTTGACGGGCGATTCGATGAACAGTACAATAGTTGCGGTTTATCGTTGAATATCAGGGATAAAATAATTAGTTATGGCAGAAAAACAAACAATTACAAAACAAAGAAAACAGGGTTCTAATGGCAAAAAGACCGAAGTCAAAGAAAGTTTGGGTTTGGTACGCGCTATGCCTGAATCACTTTCTGCCGAAGCAGCCGTCCTGGGCTCAATGATTATTGATCCGCAATGTATCGGTCATGTTTTGGAACATCTGCAACGAAATGCTTTCTATCGATACGAGAATCAGGAAATATACGAGGCGTTAGTAAGCCTTTATGAAAAAAATAAAGGATCGGGAATAGATGCTGTTTTACTTCGAGATGAGCTTTTGAAAAGAGGATTGCTCGACGAAGTCGGGGGTGTAGATTATATCGCGAGAATTCTTGATTCTGTGCCGTCATCTGCTAATGTGGAATATTATACAGGTATTCTAAAAGATAAAATGCTGCTTCGTGATCTTATTTCCGTATCAAGCAGGGTTCTCGAAATGGCTTACGACCAAACCGGCGAAGTTCGTGAAGTACTTGACGAAGCAGAGCGTGAAATATTCGCTGTCACTGATAAAAATATTGAAAGAAATGGTATCGCGGCTATGAAAGATTTGGTTGTTCAGTCTTTCGAGCTGATTGAAAAGCGGCAGGGAACTCATGTTACAGGTTTGAGTACTGGTTATTACGAGCTTGATGATTTGACTTGCGGCCTGCAAAACGGGGAAATGATTATTATAGCGGGACGTCCCAGTATGGGAAAAACCAGCTTTGCATTGAATGTTGCTGAGAACATTGCATTAAATGATAAAATACCGGTTGCGGTGTTCTCATTGGAAATGGGAAGGCAGCAGCTTGCTGAAAGATTTTTGTGCAGTGTAAGCAGAATCGATTCTCAACATGTACGAAGAGGACTTCTCGGAGAAGAAGATTTCAGGAAACTTGCCGATGCAAGTAATATCCTGGCCGAAACTCCTATTTATATTGATGATACTTCGTCCCTTACGCCGCTCGAAATTCGTGCAAAAGCAAGAAGGCTTAAGGGAATGTATAATATCAAGTGTATTGTGATTGACTATTTACAGTTGATGCACGTTGATTCGATAAGGTCCGATTCTCGTCAACAGGAAATAACGACAATTTCAAGATACTTAAAGGGAATCGCAAGAGAACTCAATTTACCTGTTATTGTTTTAAGCCAGTTAAATCGTTCTGTTGAAGGCAGAGAGGGACACAAACCGAAAATGAGTGACCTTCGTGAAAGTGGAAGTATCGAGCAGGATGCTGACGTTATTATACTCCTGCATCGTGAGGATTATTATCATCGCGGCGAAACAGACTATCAGGATACCAATACGGCTGAAGTAATAGTAGCAAAACAGCGTAACGGACCAACTGGAGTTATTAATCTTACATTCCTTGATAAGATTACTCGTTTTGAGAATGCTTCGCGGATAGAAGAACCTGTTGGCGGTGTGCCGTTCTGATAGATTAAGTATGTGAATTATTTCCAAACAGAAAAGAAATAGAAAGATGAGTTATAAGCTAACGAAAATAGTTTCGATATTATTTCTGGCTGTTATTCTTATAGCAATATCCGGCTGCAAGTCTGCTGAAAAAGCCAGACTTACAAACTTGCAGACAGAAGGAGAATACAGCAGTGGAACGATTATTCAATCTATTACTTTTATAGGCAAGGGGAAATTTAAGAATAAAACTCTCAAGAAAAAACTGGATTTCAAAGTTGGTGACAATTACGATTCTATTTTAATTGAATCAGGGAGATATGAGATTTCCGAACTGTATCGAAAAAAAGGGTATGCTGATGTAAAAGTAACCATGGATAATTCGGAACTTATTCATGGGAAAATTACGTATATTATCGACAGGGGAATAAGATATAAAATAAATTCTATTAAATTTAAAGGTAATAAATTAATTAAAACAAGCGATCTCAGGAGCATTTTAAAGACTAAAAAAACTAAATGGTTTTTATGGTCGGGTTATTATACCGAGGAGAAAATAGCTTCAGATCTCAAGAAAATCAAAGATGCTTATTATCAACGTGGATTTTTAAACTATGATATTCAGGTATTGGGACGCAGTGATATAACTTTCTTAATTGATGAAGGTCCTCGATATAAAATCAATAAAATAGAAGCAACTGGTAATACTAAGTTTGACAGTGACACTCTTCTTTCGAAATTCGAATTAAAACCCGGAAGTATTTATTATCCATTAATAGCAAAATCGCGGGCAGAACGAATTCTGGACTTGTATCGCGAAAATGGTTATGTAAAAGTAAAAATTGGTTTCGAACATAGTTTCACGGCAGGTGAAGCAAATACAGTTGATTTGAATTTTGACATAGAAGAAGGTACACAGTTTCGAATAGGTAGAATAGATATTACCGGCAATGAACAAACTCAGGACAAAGTAGTTCGCAATGTGCTTGAGGAATATGATTTCAGTCCGGGGAAAATTTATAACGCTGAAAAGGCTCCGCCGGAAGGAGGGGGAGAACTTGAAAATCGTGTTCGCAGGGCTACCCTGGCAGAAGAGGTAAGTATTACTCCAGTAGTATCGGAACCGAACCAACAGGGTGAAAGTTTGGATGTTTCGGTGGATATTAAAGAAGGTTTAACCGGAATGTGGAATCCCGGTATCGCTTATGGTACTGATGATGGTTTTGTCGGGATGTTAAACTGGTCACAGGGAAATTTCGATATTTCTGACTGGCCGAAGAGTTTCAGTGAATTTATTACCATGCAGTCATTCAAAGGTGCCGGCCAGCGTTTAAGCATCAATTTACGCCCCGGTAGAGAAACCAGTTCTTATTCTGTTTCTTTTACGGAACCTTATTTCAAGGATAAACCGATTTCGCTTAATGCTGCCGGACAGAGTTGGGAAAGATGGTACGATAGCCATGACGAGAAAAGATTAAAAGGAATGGTTGGTTTCAAAAAACGTTACAAAAGTTTGTGGAATACAAGCTTAGGTTTTAGAGTTGAGAATATTGACATAGGACATATCGAATATGACGCTCCTGTGGAGATAACAGATTTCAAAGGTAATAACTTTTTATTTGGTACGAAAATCGGGTTCGGCATAGATAAAACCGACGATATATATTTGCCTACAAAAGGATATGTCTTTAATGTCGATTATGAACATGTTACGGGAAGTGACGACTTCGGTATACTGGAAGGATCGGGGGTAGCATATAAAACTTTATTTAAAGACTTCCGTGACAGAAAAACAGTTCTTGCGACAAAAATATTGGCCGGGACAATTTCGTCCAACGCTCCATTTTTCGAAAAGTATTATGCCGGCGGTATTGGATTATATGGACTCAGGGGATTCGAGTATCGCGGCATAAGTGACAGGGGATTGCCATATTATAGATATCCGATAGGCAGTGACTCGATATTCCTGGCAAACACCGAAGTGACAGTACCTTTTATAGGTGATAATGTTTCGTTATTATTCTTTGTTGATAGCGGTACCGTTACTACCGGTCCTTATCGTGTTTCAGCCGGAGGCGGTTTGCAGATTACGGTACCTCAAGTCTTCGGACCTATACCAATAAGATTGACATTTGCCGAACCGATTAGAAAAGACGACTATGACGAAAAGCAATTATTCAATTTCTTCATGGGTGGTATGTTCCCATATTAATTAATGAAATGTCTGTTTGATTATAACTCTTGAAAGGATTTTTTTTATGAAAACTAAAATGTTAGTATTAATATCTCTGCTTGTTCTTGGGATTTCATTTATAAACCGTGAATATACATCAGCTCAATCGAGCAGTCCAATTTCCAAAATCGGCGTAGTTAATATTGAGCGTGTTTTAATGGAATGTGAAGCCACAAAAGCTTATATGGAAAAAGCAAGAGGAGAAATAGAAAAACTAAAGAATGAGCAAAGCAAATTAAAATCCGATATTAAGGCTCTTGAAAAGGAACTTAGTTCTGGTACGTTCAAAGTTGGCACTCCCGAGTTTTTTCAAAAAAATAGAGAGTTAGCGGGAAAAGAAAACGATTTAAAATTATTACAGGATTTTAATCAGCAGGAATTGAGTTTGAAAAATAAGCTTTGGCAAATAGATTTATATGGTAAAGTTATGCAAATTGCCAAAGAAATTGGTAAAGAGAAAGATTTATATTTGGTTCTTTCTGTCGAAGAACCTGAATTATCACCTCAAGCAGCAGAGGATTTCACTCTTATAGTTAAAACACATAAAGTCCTTTATAACGGTGACGGTATGGATTTGACAGAGTTAGTTATTTCAAGGTTGAATCAGAAAAAATAGTGTAAATATTACGGAGTATTTGAACTAAAGATGAAAATGACTGTCGAACAATTGGCCAAGCAATTAAAGGCCGAATTGAACGCAAACACAAAAAACCTTGATGGGTTAATAACTTCTGTTGCGCCGGTACAATCTGCAACGCAAAGTGATGTTACTTTTCTTACAGATGATAGACATAAAGCCGCGATTAAAGAATCAAGAGCCGGTGCGGTTCTTGTTAATAAATTTATGGACGGCCTTAAAATTCCGCAGCTTATTGTCGAGAATGTCAACAAAGCACTAATAGCGACATTGAATATTTTTGCTCCGGAACTCAAAACTCCTCAACCTGGTATTCATCCGAGTGCTTGTATTGCAAAAAGTGCGAAAATCGACAAGAATGCATCTATTGGCGCATTGGTTTTCATTGATGAGAATGTTGAAATAGGTGCAAATACGATAATAAACAGCGGCTGTAGTATTGGTCAGAATTCTAAAATTGGAATGAACTGCCGCATTGATTGTAATGTTGCGATTTATCATAATTGTAAAATTGGCAATAATGTAATTATTTTGGCAAATAGTACAATTGGTTCAGATGGCTTCGGATATGAATATTTTGAGGGGGCACATCATCATATCCCGCATAACGGCGGGGTCATAATTGAAGATTTTGTTGAAATTGGTGCAAATTGTTGTATTGACAGGGCGAAATTCGACAATACTATAGTGGGCGCCGGTACAAAGATTGATAATCTTGTACAAATAGCTCATAATGTTGTGATTGGTAAATGCTGTCTTATTGCCAGCCAGGCTGGAATAGCCGGAAGCACAAAACTTGGTAATGGTGTTGTACTTGCCGGACAGGCCGGTTTGAAAGACCATATAGAAATCGGAAATAGAGTAATTATTGGTGCTCGGGCTGGTGTGGTTAAAAGCGTACCAGAAGGATATAAAATGGCATGGACACCAGCTTGTGAGTGGAATGAAGGTATGAGAATAATGGCTCATGTCAAACATTTACCAAAGATGGCAGAGCAGTTAAAGCAATTGAGTAATAGGATAAAAGAACTTGAAGTTGCAAAAGACAATACAAAATGAATGTAAAATACGCGGCAACGGCTTATTTGGAGGCAAGGAAGCAAAGGTTCTTTTCCGTCCGGCTCCAGTTGGTTCCGGTATAACTTTTATAAGAACTGATGTTCCACAGCCTGTGAGAATCAGCGCTTTGGCGCCAAATGTAGCAGAACGCAGCCGACGTACGACATTAAAAAATGGTTCTGTTAGTATCGAAACAGTAGAGCATTGCCTTGCCGCTGTCAGCGCGCTTGAAATCGATAATCTTGTTATTGAAGTCGAAGGCCCGGAGCTTCCCGCGCCGGATTGCAGCAGTGCAGATTTTCTGAAATGTCTTAAACGTGCCGGTGTAGTCGAACAAAATCTCGGACGACAGGAATTTGTAATAAACAAACCCATTTCGTTATCTTCCGGAGATGCAACTATATATGCACTTCCTTATGCTGATGACGGCTTAAATATAACATATGACCTTGATTATGGTGGTCATACAGGAATAGGAAGACAGGTATTCAGCTGCAAGGTTACACCAGAGTATTTTGAAAAAAATCTTGCTCCGGCAAGAACTTTTTTGCTCGAATCGGAAGCAATGCAGTTCCAGGCACGCGGCATGGGAGCACATATTAGTCCCCGTGATTTGCTTGTAATCAGTTCCGACGGCCCGATTAAGAACAGTTTCAGGTTTGAAAATGAATGCGTCAGGCATAAGATAGTTGATTTAATCGGTGACCTCACGCTTGTCGGAAGACCCTTGAGCGGAAGAATTGTCGCCTATAAGAGCGGGCATACGTTGAATCAAATGCTTGCAAAAAAACTGTACGAAGCCGCAGAGCAGCAGGATCGAATTAAAAAGTATGGTACTGATGCTATTTTGGATATTCGAAAGATATCGAAAATATTGCCTCACAGGTACCCATTCCTGCTGGTGGATAAAATAATTGAAATAGAAGGTGACACAAAGATAAAAGGAATTAAAAATGTAACATTTAATGAGCATTTTTTCCAGGGTCACTATCCCGGTACACCAATTATGCCGGGTGTTTTGATTGTGGAAGCAATGGCACAGGTTTCCGGTTTATTATTTGCTCAGAGTCTGGAGCATACAGGAAAACTTGCACTCTTATTAAGTATGGATAAAGTAAAATTACGTAAATCTGTTGTCCCGGGCGACCAGTTGGTTCTTATTGCCGAGACAGTCAGATTAAAGAAAACAATGGCACAGTGTCGTTGTACGGCAATGGTGGGTGACACTTTGGCCGCGGAAGCACAAATCAGGTTTATGCTTATAGATGACGACCAAATTTAGGAATTTTTGTAGAGCAGAAATATGAATCAGATACATCCAAGCGCAATTATTCATAAGGAAGCCGAATTATCGGATGGGATTACAATTGGCCCGAATTGTGTGATAGAAAAAGGTGTCACAATAGGGGAAGGAACTATATTTGAGAATAATGTTGTAATCGGTATGGACGTGAAAATCGGCAAAGGAAATCATTTTTTTACTAACTGTGTTATTGGTAGTCGCCCGCAGCTTTTAAGGTTAAATTCCGACACGATAACTGGCGGTCTTGTTATTGGTGACAACAACAGTTTTCATGAGCAGGTAACTATTCATCCAAGTATTTATCCCGGCGAAAATACGCTTATAGGTAATGAAAATTTCTTTATGGTTGGCGTTCATATCGGGCATGACTGTATCGTTGAAAGCAAAACCGTATTAAGTAATTATGTTCAAATCGGAGGTCATTGCCTCTTACAGACCGGCGCCTGGATGAGCGGACTCGCCGCGTCACACCAATTCGTTACAATCGGTAAATGGAGCTATGTTGCCGGTTTGACGGGAGTTAACAGGGACATAACGCCATTTGTAATCGTTAGCGGCCTTTATCCGCAAAAAGTTCGCGGTGTAAATGTACGCGGTATAACCAGAGCTGGTTTGAGTGAAGAAGTAAATGAAAAAATTTGCGCAGCTTATAGAAAATTATATAGAGGTGAGAAAACTCTTCTTGAAAACGCAAAATCACTAGCTTCCGAAGATGGATTAGATGAAAATGTAAAAGCTATGACAGACGCTATCATCCATAGCAGCAGTCATAGATTCGGAAGGTATCGCGAGCTTAGTCGAAAACATTAAACATAAGGTTATAAAATGCAGGATGTAAAAATACGAACCGCTGTAGTCGGTGCAGGCAAGATGGGAGGGATTCACGCGAAGGTCTATAGCCAGCTTCCTCAAAGTGAGCTTGTTGCTGTTGTGGATTCCGATATTGAAAAAGCGAAATCTCTTGCGGAAAAGTATAACTGCTCCGCGTATAGTGATTGTGCAGATATTATAGGAAAAGTCGATGCGGTAACAATCGCCGCTCCGACGATTGCGCATCTTGACCTGGCAAAAATATTCATTGAAAATAATATAGCCGTATTGATAGAGAAGCCTCTTGCCGCTAATGTCGAGCAGGGACAGGAAATAGTCAGACTTGCGAAAAAGAAAAATACAGTCGTAGCGGTCGGTCATTCCGAACGATGCAATCCTGTCGTACAGGCAATCAAAAGACTCAGTATAGAGCCGAAGTTTATCGAATCGAGCCGTATAAGTCCTTATCCATTCCGCTCAACAGATGTAGGTGTTGTACTGGATGTGATGATTCATGATATCGATATTATACTTTCTCTTGCCGCAAGTGAAATCAAGAGAGTTGACGCCGCCGGTGTGAATGTTATCGGTGACAAGGAAGATATTTGCAATGCGAGAATAGTTTTCGAGAACGGCTGTATTGCTAATATTACCGCATCGAGACTGGCGATTAAAACCGAAAGAAAAGTGAGATTATTCAGCCGCAAAGCTTATTTGAGTGTGGACTATTTCAAGAAAAGCGGAATCATCATAAAAGCAGACGCGAACATTAATATTGTAAAACTTATCAATGAAAAGAAAGCCGCCGGAGATTTCGATTTTTCTACAATGAACTGGGCCGAGCTTCTTCAGATTGAGCAGCTTGATATAGATGACAAAGAACCTGTTCGTCTTGAGCAGGAGGCTTTTTTAAGAGCGGTTACGGATAATCATTATGCGCCTGAAGTAAGTGCAGAAGAAGGTCTCGCCGCATTGAAATGCGCTGAAAAGATTCTTGCTTCTGTTGAAGAAAATAAATGGGATGAAAAAATTGGTGTATAAAAAAATAAGAGGAATAAAGTATGGCAAAAAAAATTAGCTTATTAGGATTCTTTGTTTTTTCTTTGTTAATAAGCGGATGTGCTAAAAAGGAAAATGTAAAAGTCAAACTCCAGACTACTATGGGTGATATTGTAATTGAGATGCAAAGTCAGGCCGCTCCTAATACAGTTAAAAACTTTCTCAATTATGTAGATAGCGGTTTCTATAACGGGATAATATTTCATAGAGTTATAGAAGGATTTATGATACAGACAGGTGGATTCGATACCCAGATGCAGCAAAAGCGACCCAATCCTCCTATCAAAAATGAATTTAAAATAAGTAATACTCGCGGTACAGTTGCAATGGCTAAAATTGGCAATGATCCGGATTCTGCTACATGTCAGTTTTTTATCAGCATAGGAGATAATAGTCAAAATCTTGATAATCAAAACGGCGGTTTTACAGTCTTTGGCAAAGTTGTCGAAGGTATGGATATTGTTGATAAAATTGCTGCTGTAAAAGTAGCGAATGTTTTAAATCCTCGTACAAATTCTGTAATGGAAGCGTTTCCAGCAGAGCCCGTCATTATTAATTCCGCATCTGTTGTTTCAAAATAAATGTATGTTTTTATGGTAAATATAAAAATGAAAAAAACAATAATATTCGTATTATTCGCTGTTTCATTAGTAATAAATGGTTGTGACAGGATCGAAGAACATCGGTCTTCACAAGTACAACAGCAAATAGATAAAAACGTGAATTTAGAAACGAATATCGTGAGTGTTGTAAATAAAGTAATACTGCAAACATCAATGGGTGACATTGTTATCGAGCTTAATCCTGAGAAAGCAACTTTGGCAGTAAAGAATTTTCTGGGATATGTTGAAAGCGGCTTTTACGACGGAACAATATTCCATCGCGTTATTGAGGGTTTTATGATTCAGGCCGGCGGTTTAGATGAAAACCTGAACCAGAAAAACACAAATCCTCCTATAAAAAATGAAGCTTCGAATGGTCTCAAAAATGATAGAGGAACTATTGCAATGGGACAATTACCGAAAAATCCAGACAGCGCAACGTCACATTTTTTCATTAATCATGTAGATAATGATGGATTAAATTATGCCGGACGTGCTAATCCTGGTTATACTGTATTTGGAAAAGTGATTGAAGGTATGGATGTTGTTGATAAAATCGCTGCAGTAAAAGTAACTATTCGAAAAGGCATGGAAGCTGTTCCTGTTAATACAGTTAAAATTATTTCTGTAAAAGTTGTTTCAGAATAATAAGTCTATAAAATGATTTTAGGGTATTAGAGTTAAAAAGAAAACTTTTGTGTTCCCATTTTTTTGTTTCTTAAAGAATTAATGGTTGTTTACACAATGAACAGATAGTTTTATACAGAAACAGCTAACATGTGAAAGAGTGAATATTGAAAGGAATATCGTGAGTAGTGGAAATAAAGTAAAAATGCAAACATCAATGGGTGACATTGTTATAGAACTTAATCCTGAAAAAGCACCAATTACTGTAAAGAATTTTCTCGGATATGTATCAAGCGGTTTTT
>CAZMPL010000088.1:0-2323 GCA_964567805.1 uncultured Pirellulales bacterium
TTGATCAGACAAACCTTTCACTTCATCATAGCACCAATCCGCGAATTTAATCAGTACTTCTTTAGCTTTTTCACTATGTCCAATAACCCATGCGTCACGCAGACCAACAAATGTTTTGTCCAGATTGTACCATGGAACCCATGCTCTGTTCATCGGCCCGATGTCACCCTGTGCAAGACTTGCCCAAATGCGATTACCATTAGGTACACCGCCGGCATAACCATTACCATGAGCTTCCTGGCACAGAGCTATTTCGTCAACCATGTAATTCATACGGCGGAGACATTCTTTATTCTCCGTAGCGGCTGCATAAATCGCCATCGCTGAAAGATAGTGCCCTGTAACGTGACCGTCTAAGCCGTTCCAGTTCGGATACAATTTACCTTTCATTTCCAGCCCGGCTTCTTTGCGATATGTCGCGAGTAATCTGTCCACGTCATACTCAAGCAGAGTTTTAAGATTCAGGTCCTGCGCATGTTTGAAAGGTCCATCCAGCAATTGCACTTGTTCCAGAGGAAAATATTCGATTGAAGTTGAAGCTTCTTCAGTAACCTGTGAGTTATTGATGGCATTTACTTTTTCAAAAGAATAAATTAATCCAATAATAACAAAAATGATAATGTAAAATGCTTTTGATTTCATACGTTTTTAACCTTTAGTCTTATTGTAATCTGGCGGATTGAATAATGAATTTTTCACCATATAACGTCGAACAATAATACTAAATTCGTTAAAAACAATCAAGAAGTATGATTCTGAAATACATTGCAGGTAATTACTCAACTTGACTGAATTTTTGCTTTTTTATAGTCTATACATTTTAGGTTATTTAGTTTAACTATAGTATTTATAAAGACTTATGGCCTTTTTAATAAAAACACAAAAATATTATTTTTCAAAATTTTACTCATTATCATAAGATATTGTAAATATAAGACTTATGCAAAACCCAGTCAACTTGAGTATACACATATCAAAGACTTATTGTGTTGAGCTACTTGAAAATTCTTTTTTATAAGTTAACATGTATTTTATATGGCGGCAAATCTCGGGAGTTATATTGTGTGATTAACTTTCGGAATTTTAAACCGGCATATTAAGAATTAGGAAAAAAAATGGTTTTAACAATTTATGGCAGACAGAATATACCGGATATGGCTTGGATTCACCCGAATAACTGGGAATCCGTTAGGCATAATCTTCTTAACAAAAGAATTTGTGATCTTGGGCTTCGAATCAAAGGATCGCCTATTGAGCCGCTAATTGAGCAGCTTAAAAAGGAACTATCTGCTAAAGGTATAGAATTTGTACCGGCTTTCTACTTAACGGACAGTTGGGGTTGCCCGGACAGAGTACCAGCTGTCGGTATTCCCTTTTATCTTGCCTGCAATCTGCTTGGACATATTGAGAAAGAACAAACCGGTTTTCTCGAAGACAAGATGATGATAATGCAGTTACTTCGGCACGAAACCGGACACGCTATCAACTATGCCTATAAGTTATGGAAAGAACAAAGCTGGAAAGATACATTCGGTTCATTTTCTATGCCATATCGTGAGGTCTTTCACCCTAATCCATGGAGCAGGAGATATGTAAGGCACATTTGCAGTTATTTATATAAATATACCTATGCCCAGAAACATCCTGATGACGATTTTGCAGAGACATTTGCTGTTTGGTTAACGCCGAGGTCGGGTTGGCGGCAAAAATATCGAGACTGGCCGGCTATTCATAAACTAAGATATGTCGATAAGCTGATGCGTGAAATTCGCGGTGAAAAACCAAAATGCAAAAGTCGAAAACTATTCAAGCCTCTTTCGCAGATGACAATGTTTTTAGGCCAGTATTACTACAGCCAATTGAAAGAGTATAGAAAAACAAATTAGAAGATGCTGATATAACGTCTGCTCTGTTGAGCTTGTATGGCATTTCAGGAATATTTATAAAGCTGCATTTTACTTTTCTTAAGAACGCATCATGATACTGACATCATGAGGAGGTCCCTCCAGTGCAGCATCGATAATTCGCTGCAGCAGTTGGGGATAACTAATGCCTGCTCTATCAGCCGAGCGTGCCAAACCAATATCTTTCTCTAATGAGGCATTGCAATTAACCTCTAAAACCCTTGGTATCCCATCGTCATCAAGTCTTATATCAACACGACCATAACCCCATGCTCTGACTGCCCGGAAGGCACGAAGTGCGATATCATAGATCTGGCGGCTTAAATCGGTATCTACTTCTGCAGGGCAGATAATATATGTCTTCTTGTATTCTGTAGAAGTATCAATCCACTTGGCGGCATATGACATAATTGGCGGGA
>CAZMPL010000088.1:2333-11743 GCA_964567805.1 uncultured Pirellulales bacterium
TAAATTCGCGTCCGGAAAGAAATAACTGAACCAGTGCAGGCTGATTATATGTTTGCAGAATAAGCCGTACTTGTTTACGAAGAGCATTTTTTGAGTGGACGATTGAGTTACGATCAAGCCCGATTCCGGCGTGTTCCTGGCTGGGTTGGACTATAAGAGGAAATCTCCATTCGTACTGATCTATATCACTGACTTTTTCCAGTACTTCCGTACAAGGTGGTATAGGAATCCCCAATCCGTGAAGGAGTCTGGATGTCGTATGCTTATAGCGGCTCAATCCAAGAGACAGTGCCGGTGAGCCAGTATGTGGATAACCCATCATTTGCACCATTGCTGCGAAGCTCATCTCATAAATAGCGCCATGAATTACGTCATCATACTGGTTAAATACAACATCAGGATTAAGACGCCGCAATTTTCGTTGAAATGAAAATAAGTCATTGGCCATCGGCAGGATTGTAACATGATGACCTAAAGATCTCAACACCCGTCCCATCTGACGTATCATAATTCGAAGGTCTGCGGTACTGCCTCTGTCTTCTGGTGTATCAGGTATAAGCCCCGTGGCGGAATTGTACACAAGTACTATATGGAGAGGTGTACGAGTACGTTCGTATCGTTTTGCCATATTTTTTCCTCCTTAAAAAGGATAATTATCAAAGGTCTTACAGCCTTGATAAGAAGACAACATTGGTGTTAATCCAAATCAGGATTAATCATCGCGATTATACTCTGAAAAAAATCAAACGTCAATAGAACATATGCCAAAAACCATGGTTATTAAAATACAGATATTCTATAAAATTAATAGACTGTTTTGTAATATTTTTTATAAAGATATATATTCCAGATAGATTTTTACCAATGAGGCTGGTTTCCAATCTCTACTCCTGTGACATCCTCGGCTGTCATAATAGTAATAAAAGCTTCTGTATCTATAGTAAGAACAACTTTTTTCAAATCAGATGTCTTTTTGCGGTTTATGACAGAGTATAATATTTTTATGTTTGCACCCTGATATCCGCCCTGTCCACTAATAATTGTCACTCCAATATGATGAGTATTAGTTAAAACATCTGCAATATCCTTCCATTTTTCTGAAATAATAAATACCATTTGCCTTTTAGACAAACCGTGAAAAAACCAGTTAGTAACCAGCATACTTACAGCCACATATACAAGAGTATAAAGTACTTTATCCAAGGGGAATAATAATGCCATTATCGTCAAAATTATTGCATTGATAATCATTGATCCTGCGCCCAGCGTTATAGAAAAATATTTATGCATGATAACACAAAGTATATCCGAGCCTCCGCTGGATCCGTATGATCTAAGAATTAACGCCGTACCTATACCGGATAAAATTCCTGCTATTATTGCACTTAACATCATATCATCAATATCAAGTTGAAATGAAATAATGCTCAGCATAGTTGAATATATCACCATGCCCCACAATGAATATAACACAAAGCGGCTTCCAACGAAATGCCATCCCACTGCAAATACAGGAATGTTAATCAGCAGGTACAGGACTCCTATAGGCAAAACTGGATACTCATAATATATCAGTAAGGCCACTCCTGTAAATCCTCGTGTAAGAAATCCCTGAGGAATCAAAAAACATTTAACAGCTAAAGCAGATATCGCACTTCCCGCAACAAGCAAAAATGTTTGATAGGCAAAGCTAATCGCTTTTTTTTTCATAACATCCTCTATTATTTATATACTCAAACTGCCTGATTTTTTTACAGAATAATACAGGTACAATAATATCATAAATGAAACTATCATAAAGGGAATATTCGATGGACTTCTATGCTTCAAAAGTATCATTTTTTCTTCAAGCTTTAGCTGAGAAATTTGATTGTTATAACCGTTCAACTCATAAAATGTAATGAGGTCAGCTTTAGTAACAGGTTTATCTGGCTCGCTGGTTAATTGCACTTTCAAATCATTTATATCTTTTGATAATAAACTAATTCTGAGTTCCATGCTTTTTAGTTCTTGCCTGGCAACATGTCCATCTAATGAGAATGGAACAATACAAATAACCGCGGTTATTAATATAATGTTAAAATTTGTAGTTAGCTTTGGTTTCATACTGATTTTCCCTCAAGATGATATTTATTTTTTAAAACACCTTAAAAAAATATTTCTGATACTTTATAACCAATCTTACGATGCTTATTGTAAAGACGTAGAATAAAGGATTTCGTTACAAAATATTCTCAAATAAATATTTTTTTCTCGCGCATATCCCCACCCTTTTTTTATTGTTAGTATTACTCGAAAAAAACTGATTTAATCGTATAATATTTCTGCTTCTCGCATAGACAGAGGTTTGCCGAGGATTTCTGTGTATAAAATCGCTTTTCTTAAATCATCGGAATCTGAAAAAGAAGGCAAGGCTGAATCCGATTTCTTCCCATCTGATGTCTTATCATGTAAAATAAGGTTTCGCTGGTCTTCCTGGATATGTTCATCCCGAAGCTGTTGTATTTGTTCGAGTTGATTATCTATCTTAATCGCATTTTTGTCTAATATAGTATCTGTTTCAGCTTTTCTTACCGGCGCAGACATTTCCTTGTACAACTCACTATCAGATGATTCGTTTTTGTAAACCTTAGTAACTGCAGGAACAGGAACAGGCTGGGCCGCTTGTGGTTTTGCCGGTACAGGTTTGGGTGGTTGCAATGGTCTATTTTTGGGCTGCAGAATACCTTCGAGGAATTGCTCGACACGTTCTCTCTGCATTCTGATTTGTTCGGCGCTGGCCGGAGGTTTCCTTAAGATTGAAGAATGCGGTGCCGGTTTCTTTTGATTTTGTTTCTGGTTTTGTTGTTTGGCGGAAAAAAGACTTTTTATTATTCCACCAACAATAAAGATAACAATAATCAAAATATCAATAATAGTTTCAGAACCTCCGTTGTTCTGCCCTAAAACGAATTTTAGAATATCATTATTCATTTACCGTCCATCCCTTATGGGAGGCTGCCGCCCGAAATATTATTTTATTGATAACTTATTCTTTTGGTTTCGGTTTTGCAATCGAATCACGCATCGAGGTATCTGCCATTATGTTTTTCATTTTATAATAGTCCATAACTCCGAGATTGCCCTTTTTGAAAGCGTCCGCCATAGCGAGCGGTACTTTCGATTCGTTCTCAACAACGAGCGCACGCATTTCCTGCTCACGCGCGACGGCCATTGCACGGCGTTTTTCAGCTTCGGCTTTGGCGCGTCTCATATCAGCTTCCGCCTGTGCGGCCTGCAACTGGGCGCCGACATTGTCACCTACATCGACATCCGCGATATCAATCGATAGAATTTCGAAGGCTGTTCCAGCGTCAAGTCCCTTGGCCAGCACTGATTTCGATATCCGTTCTGGATTTTCGAGAACACCTTTGTATGTCATGCTGCTTCCGATTGTAGAAACAATGCCCTCACCGACTCGCGCGATTACTGTTTCTTCCGTAGCACCTCCGATTAGTCGCTGTATGTTAGCACGGACAGTGACACGCGCTTTTGCCTTGAGCTGAATGCCGTCCTGTGCGACTGCATCGACCGTCTCCTTACCCTTTTTGGGGTCTGGACAATCGATAACTTTTGGATTAACGCTTGTCTGAACCGCTTCGAGAATATCTCTACCGGCCAGATCTATTGCAGTTGCAGTCTGAAAGGATAACGCGATATTCGCCCTGTTAGCCGCGATGAGGGCACGTACAACATTAGGAACCCTGCCACCGGCAAGGTAATGACTTTCGAGGTCTTTAGTGGTAAGTTTCAAACCCGCCTGTATCGCCGTAATCTTGCTAAGTACAATAGTTTTGGAATCGACTTTACGAAGCCACATTCCGATTAGCTCAGTAAGTTTGACATCAGCTCTTGAAAAATACGCCTGGAGCCATAATCTTGCGAACTTTATAACCAGTAAGAACAAGAACAAAACAATCAGTCCAACAATACCGATTAAGGCCCATATAACAACGTCTGGTTCTTCCTGTGCTAAAATGGTATTTTTCAAATTAAACATTCCTCATATCCTTTCAAGAAATATCATCGATTAAGCGAACAGTCAACTGAGTGCTCTCGATTCTTATCACTTTAACTTTCTTACCTTTATCAACATAACCGCTTTCGGCGACACATTCAAGTCTTTGTCCGGAAAAATTACAAATTCCTACCGGTCTGAGCGGGGAAATCACAATCCCTATTTCCCCAAGCATCTCTTTTAACTTTATTGTATCAGGTACAGCATCACCTTCCGGACGCTGCGGCGGTTCAAGAGTTACATTTTTCCCAAATCTGGTTTTAGGCAGAATTTTATAAGTTAGATATAATGCGCCCGGAATCATAATCATCGCAACTATAATGCCCAGGAAACCTACAAAAGTATTTATATGAAAACAAGCGATTATGCCGCCAATAACAGTGATTATGGCAAGTACGCTAAGCAATCCGGCGCTCGGGATAAATACTTCAGCTGCAATTAATAGCGCGCAAGCTAAATACAGAATGCAGGCAAGTAAAAACCAGCCCATAACTATATCCTTAAAAAACAACTTTAACAACTACCCTGTTGCCGTTAATGCTTACAATTTCAACTTTCGTTCCGATATTAACGAAGTCGCCCTCGGCGACAACATCGACAATCGCGTCTCCGAATCTGGCCTTACCCGCGGGACGAAGCGTTGAAATTACTTCTCCAATGTCACCCGTACTCAGGTTTGAATTTTCGCCTTCTATCGACTTAGTCATATTTACCGGCATAACACTTTCACTTAAGGAAGTATCAGGCATAAGTATCAATTTGCCAAGGAACGGTATCTTCGGTAAATATTTTGATAATAAAAGAGCGCAGATAACAAAAGCTCCTAATCCTAATGAAAGCCCAATAACGCCGCGATTAAAATCTGTCCATTCGTAAGTCGTACTCGGCCATGGAAATTCATCTGGAGCGTTTTTAATAAGCATTCCGAACAAACCTATAAAAATAAAGAAAATACCGGTAAATCCGGTAATTCCAAAACCTGGAATAGCGAATATTTCGATAAGAAGCAAAACAATTCCAATAAGGAACAGGAAAACTTCAATCCAGTTCGCCAGCCCGGATATGTATTTGCTCCCTATTATGATTACAAAACATATAAGAGCGACCAAACCAGGCAAGCCAATTCCGGGTGTGTTGAATTCGATATAAACTCCAAGTAAAGCTATTAAAATAAGAACACCCATTACCGCGGTAGAATTAAGCCATCGGGCCAGTTCTTCCGACCATGTTGTATCGAGCAGAATGGGCTTTCCTTCAAAACTTACTTTATCACGTTCTGCAAGGAAAGCGAGTGCTTCGTTCACATCTTTAACTACGGCTCGCGCAATACCGTATTCTTTCGCTTTGTCAGCAGTCAGAGTCAATAATTCATCAGAACTATCGACAAGTTCCTTTTTATTGAGGTCATAGTTATTGGCATCATCAGGAAGCTCATCTCCTTTGAAAAACTCGTACTCGCCTGTTTGAAGATTCTTTATTCGATATACTTCAATATTTATCGAAACCATAGCATGAAGCAGAGCTTCAGGATAGCCGTTCGCGTTAGCGGCTCTTGAAAAGAATCCCCGAGTAGGACTTTCAACTTTTTCACGCTCGACACCTTCAAGAGTCGTCCCCATCGCGATAGGTGCACAATCTCCTATTGTGGTATGTTCCTTCATAATAATATCTTTGCAAGAAACACTTATAAGAGCACCGGCGGAAATCGCTTCGGTTGTTACATACGCAACTGTATGGGCATTCGGGTAAAGCTCAGGAATATTTAGAATGAAAAATTTCGAAATATCATCCGCGGATTTAAGCAGGCCGCCATATGTGCCAACATCATAGATGAGGTAATCAGCACCCATTTCAACCGCTAATTTAGTTCTGCGTTTAAGCGAGACATAAAGGCCGTAATCAATATCACCTTTACATGTAATAACAGCGGCTTTTGTCTGTCTTGGCGAGTCAGTTGATTGAAAATATTCCGATGCAATTACACCACCTGCTAATATCAGCAGAATACCAAAACACAATACAATATCTCTATGCGAACTCTTCATGATTTGCATTGTACACTAATATTATTGATATAACAATAGTTTGTTTCAAAGTTCGGAGGAATCTTTTGGTTTTACTCCCTCCCACTGGAGACCGCCGATGATAGCCTGAGCGATATTTTTCAGATGGTCCCCGATTTTTTCGATGTTATCAACCATGTCAATAAAAATCAGTCCGGATTCAGCCGAACATAAGCCCTGCCCCATCCTATCGACATGGCTTCGCCTGAATTCGATTTGCATCTTGTTAATATTTGCCTCATTATCGAGAGATGCCTTAGCCGACTTATTGTCGCTGTTTTTCAATGCCAGCAGAATCCTGTCGAACATCTGGTCGATTTCCTGGCTCAAGTTCTCTGCTTCACCCCGAGCCTGTTCAGTAAAAATGATTTTCTGCGAGATTTTCCGCTCGGCAAGCTCTACGATGTTTACCGCGTGGTCACCGATGCGTTCGAGGTCATTAACTGTATGAAGCAGGACAGGCAGTTCGACAGCAATCTCATCCGAAAGCTGCTCTCGCGAAAGAGCGACAAGATAAGATGTTATCGCTGTCTGAAATTCATCAGTTACATTTTCTCCTTCCCTGGCTTTGTAAAGTCTCCGCTCGTCATCCAGAAGAAGACCTTTTACGGCATGATGAACAGCTTCCTTCGCTTTATCGGTCATGCGGATGATTTCCCGCTTTGCCTGTGCGAGAGCAAGGACCGGTGTGCTGAACAGGTGACGCTCCAGAACGACAGGCTTCATAGTCTGCTCTCGCTTGGTGATTGGCATAATTTTAATTACTGCTTTTTCCCACAGAGGGACAAGCGGCAGAAATACAATTGTGTTGAGAACGTTGAATAATGTATGTGCGACTGCAAAGTACACCATTATCGTATTATGAGATAATTCCCATGGAGTCACTAATAACACTAATTTTTCGTATATTCCTGAGCTTGCCAAAGGCAGAAAGTAGAGTGTACCCATAACATTGAAAATAGTATGCGCCATAGCGGCTCGTTTTGCTTCACGTGATACATTTAACGCCGCCAATTGAGCTGTTATTGTCGTTCCGATATTACTGCCGAGAATAAATGGTATGCCAATCTTTAATACTGTATCCCAATCATTTCCGAAAGCCCCGTTGAGAGCCAGAATCTGCAGAATCGCGACAAATGCGGAACTGCTTTGTAATATCATAGTTAAAATCATAGCGGCAAGCATTGCAAATATTGGTTTATGACCAACCCATATAAGCGCATTCTGAACAGACTGACTTCCCGCTATATTAAAACCTTTCGGGCCAAATGAATCGCTTATAAATTCCAGGCCGAGAAACAAAAGCCCGAATCCTAACATAATGCTGCCTACGCCTCTTTGTTTCTGTGTTCTTCCGGCAAGATTCAGCAGAAGCCCGATTCCAATAGCCGGCATACAATAGTCTGTTATGTTAAGAGCGGAAAGACCGAGTGTCGAAACTATCCACGCTGTAATTGTTGTACCGATATTTGAGCCGAGAATAACACCTAATGATTGTCTTAATGTCAAAAGACCTGCGTTTATAAGGCCGATCGTAATAACTGTCGTGGCAGAGCTCGACTGCACCAAACATGTGACGACTGTCCCAACAATAGTGCCTGAAAAACGATTTTTTGTCAGAGTTTCGAGAAGTTTCTTCAGTTTCTGTCCTGCCGACTGTTTCAGTCCATTTGACATAAGGACCATTCCGAAAAAAAACAGCCCAAGTCCTCCTATAAGACCGAAAATCATATTCTTCATAAAATTATCCTTAAAAGGTGATAAATAATAAATGTACAAAACAGCGCTTGGATATTTGTACATTTATGTTTTTTGAATATAGCCATTTTGCGGATGTTTTATAGGTTTTTATTCATAAGGTCAAGTGAAAAAAATAAAATAGCGTATAGCGTATAGCGGACAGCGTATAGAAATATCTGAACGCTCTACGCTAAACGCTGAAGTCTCTACACCAGGCTGCTTAAAATTTCCGTTCCTTGTTTTATTTTTTCATCTGTAGTCGCAAAACTTATTCTGAAATGCGTATCTTTTTCGCTGAAAACATTTCCCGGAATTATCAGAACTTTATTCGCGATTGCTTTTTCCACAAACTTCGTCGCGGTAATACCATCAGGAGCTTTTACAAATGCGTAAAAAGCCCCTCCCGGCTTAACAAGCTCGAATTTATCTTTCAATCCGTTATAAAGCAAATCCCTTTTCTTTCTGTAAAGCTCCACGTATTCGCTCATATCATAATCAAGAGCGGCAACAGCAGCCGTTTGGAAAGGAGCCGGAGCGCAAACAAACGTATATTGCTGCATTTTTATCATCTGTTCGAGAACTTCTTTTAGCGAATCGTTGACCGCGACATAACCAAGACGCCAGCCGGTCATTGCATAAGCCTTGCTGAAACCACGCATTAGAAGCGTTTTATCATATATTTTTGCTATGTTCGGACATGAACCATCGTAGCAGTATTTTTCATATATCTCATCGGAAAGAACAACTATGTCTTTTTCGCGGGCAACTTTTGCCAAAGCTTCGATTTCATTCTGCGAATACACCACGCCAGTTGGGTTAGATGGCGAATTCAGGACAATTATCTTTGTCTTATCAGTGATAGACTGGGCAATTTTCTCAACCGGCAGCTTAAAATCAGGGTAACTATTGACATAAACGCATTTGCCGCCAAGCATATTGACTATATGCTTGTAAATGACAAAGTACGGGTCGGGAATTATTACTTCATCGCCCGGATTAATCATCGCGAGAAAAGACAGGAGAATTCCGCCGCTCACGCCGCTGGTTACGAGTGCCGAAGGATTTTGCCATCCGGTTTCACTCTTAACCTGTGCGGTGATTTTTTTCAGCAATATATCATCGCCCGCGGTTTGTGAATATTTGTTAAAACCTTCCCTGATTGCCTTTATCGCCTGTTCCTTTAGTTCTTCAGGCACGTCGAAATCAGGCTGACCAATCGAAAAGTTTACTGGATCTTTCATTGAAGCGGCCAGTGCAAATACCTTGCGTATGCCGCTTGCGTCAATTTTATAAGCTCTGTCTGCGATTATTTTTTTCATAAGTTCCTATATTAGCCTAAAATTGCACGGAATCCAAGTTTTTTTTGACACTTAATACTGAATATAATAAAATATTCATCCGTTGGTTATGGGAAAATAATTAAATAGTTTGAGACAAAAGACGGAGATAAAATAATGACGGATGAACCACCCAAAAGCTCAGCACCATACAATAACAAAGATATTGGGTCGGAATTATTCTGCCCCTTATGCGGCGGAAAGGCTGTAAAT
>CAZMPL010000089.1:0-11473 GCA_964567805.1 uncultured Pirellulales bacterium
GAGTTTCAATAATGTTTTTCACAATCAGGTATTCGTACGGTAATGCTCCAATCATCCATAATAATGCCATCACAAAAATATGCCGCAGCTTCAACTGTTTTTTTACTAACAAAGTAATTACAAAAACAAAATAGCATGCGAAGGCTATAGACGCCATCATATGATTAGCAATCGCAAGACCATTTATAAATGCGAGGAAATATAAATACTTTTGTTGTGAAGTTCTCGCGTACTGCAATAACATAACCAATTCCAGCAATAATAAAGCTGCGACTAATCCGTATGTTTCAGGCATAACCGAATGCAGCCAGAATGTATGTGACAACGCAAATGTTGCGGCTCCTAATAACGCCGAATATGTGTCATAAACCCATAATCTCAATAACAAAAAGAGATTCGCAATCGCAAACGCGGAAATAATCGCGTTGACGCAATTTATCCGAAAAGTAAATTCGTCTATTTTTAAATATTTGAATGGTATCATTATAAGATAATAAAGCGGATGTGAAAGCGCCAGACCGAATTTCCCCTCTATGTCACTATGCAATACCCTGTACTGAATTACACCGGAATCCTGCCATAATATTCCAGGCGCGCATGTGAGAATATAAAGAGCCGCCGCCGCGAAAAAAACAAAGAAATAGTTCTTTATTGAAAAAGGAGTCTTTGGGATGAATATATTTGAATTATGAATATATACCGGTGCTTCATTTTTTTTTAGTCTTATGCCTGTGTTCATTAGTTCATTTTCATTCTGTAAAAAAACAATATTTATAATTTTACTGTTAAATACTCTGTATTATCGTCAAAATATATCACACCCTCATAAGCGGCTGGTATTAAAATACAATCACCGGCTGCAAACTCTACATTATCCACCACCCGGTTTTTAATTCTACCATTTCCTGAAATAATAATTAATATTTTTAGTTCACCAGGAGAAAGAAGGACTTCACAATTTTTTGACTGATGACCTTTATCTACAGTAAAATATTCACAATCGACAAGCCGCCCGACGGTTGTTGCACCAGGCTCATTTCCAGATACATCAAAATGGATACTCTCCAATGATTGTTCTATATGCAATTGGCGAGGATTACCCTTCTCATCGACTCTGTTCCAATCGAAAATTCTGTATGTAGTATCAGAAGGAAGCTGAATTTCAGCTATCAATAATCCCGGACCAATAGCGTGAGGCGTGCCGGCGGGAAGAAAATGGCACTGCCCGATTTCGACCGGGACTTTAGTCAATAATTCCGCAACATTACCATTTATAACAGCTTTTTTGAACTTAGACTTAGTGACACCTTTGTTCAATCCCTTATAAATATAAGAATCAGGCTCGGCATAAATTATGTACCAGCATTCTGTTTTGGGTTCACCTTCACCCAATCGAAGACATGCCTGCTCATCAGGATGAACCTGTACACTAAGAACATCCTGAGCGTCCAATAATTTAATAAGCAATGGAAAAGAACCTGGGAAATATCCCGGCCCCATGATTTCAAACGAATATTTTTTTATAACTTCAGAAAGTGTTTTACCGACAAGTTCGCCATTGGCAATCAGACTTTTATCATTTGGCAAATCAGCTAATTCCCAGCTTTCCCCGATTTTCTGACCTTCAGGCAAATCCTTTCCGAATATATATCGCAACTTCTGCCCGCCCCAAATCCGCTGCTTATATATAGGTTTAAATTTTAATGGATATATTTTCATGCCGAATATTGTACAAATTATTTTTAATTCGTCTATAATCCTGATTAATTTTGATTATATACACATACATTCTATTCACAATATATGTATTTCGGCATAATTTTAACTAAAATTCAAATATTTTTGTTAATATCGGACTTCACTTTGCCTTAACAGTGCATTTAGCAATAGTCAAACCTTCTGATTGAGCGGTAACGGTAATACTTCCAGACTGTCCGTGTTTTGCTTTGACAATGACCAGTGCAAGGCCATTAAAAGCTTTACGTTCGTGAGAAGGAAAAACTGTAAAATCAGTTGGATCACCATTATCAGTTGCAACTATTTCTCCCTGACCACTTACAGAAAATTTAATCAGGTTATCTGCACGAGGTGCTGTTATGCCTTTATTATCCTGAACAGTGAGAGTGACAAAGGACAAATCATAGCCGTCGTTATCAATAACCGCACGATCCGGCTCGAGTGATAATTTTGCGGCATCGCCGGCGGTGCGCATAACATCAGTCGCCCATTCTTTGCCGTTTTTATAGGTAATAACTTTCAATTCTCCCGGCTCATAAACTACATCGTCCCAACGAATGCGATAAGCAGGCTTTCCATCCATCGACGGAACCTGACTATCGAAAATTTTCTTCTTGCGGCCAAGCGATTTGCCATTAAGGAACAATTCCGCTTCATCACCTGATGTATAAACATGTACAGGAGTGACTTGTCCAACTCGGTCCGGCCATGTCCAGTGCGGCAGAATATGTGCCATCGGATAATCGGGACGCCAATATGCCTGATAAAGATAAAAACGGTCCTTCTTGAAACCCGCAAGGTCAATTATACCGAAATACGAACTTCTTGAAGAATCAAATGGGGTCGGCTCGCCAATGTAATCAAATCCCGTCCATACAAATTCACCGGCTAGATACGGGTATATATCCTGCGAAATAAATTCTCTGTCCGGCGAATAAGACCATGGCGCAGAATATAAATCATACGAACTGACATATTTTTTGACTGAGTCTTCTCCGGCGTTAGCAGTTGCAGGAGTACCAAGACCAGAAACTACGGGGAAAGTATATGTTCCTCTTGTACTTATTGTGGAAGCTGTTTCTGTGCCTAATACCAACTTATCGGGGAAAGCCTCATGAAATACAGGATACTTCGGAGGAGCGCCATATGTAGTAGTCCCCTGGTAGTTCAAACCAACAAGGTCGATTGGTCCAACGAATAGACTGTTTGCCCTGGCACTGTTCATGCCGCTTATTGTCGGGCGTGTCGGGTCTTCTTCGCGGCAAATATCTACCAGACTCTTTGCAACAGCAACACTTTCTGCACCTCCGGTTTGTTCGCCAACTTCATTACCTATACTCCATATAACTACAGAAGGATGATTTCTGTCACGTCGAAGCATTGCGCGCAAATCCTGCTCATGCCATTGCGTATAAAGAAGATGATAATCGTTGACAGTTTTCTGCCGCTCCCAGATATCGAACGATTCATCCATAATCAGGAAACCCATCTTATCTGCGATTTCGAGAAGTTCCGGGGCTGGAGGATTGTGACTTGTGCGAATTGCATTGCATCCCATCTCTGCCAATATTTCCAACTGTCTCTGTAAACCACGATAATTTACAGCGGTTCCAAGCGCACCGAGGTCGTGGTGATTACATACTCCATTTAGTTTAACATGCTCTCCATTCAGGAAGAATCCCTTGTCAGGATCGAACTTGATTGTGCGAATACCGAATATAGTTTCATATGTATCGACAATTTCACCATCCTGTTCAATCATAGTCACGGCGACATAACGATTGGATTTGTTATAGACACCCGTTCCCCATAACCTGGGATTATTTACTGTTCCCTTAGTTTCGACTATGGCATTTTTGCCGCTTTGTATCTCAAGATCAGCGGGAGAAATTGATGCAACCGCATTTCCAACTTTCTTATCCGATGAATCAATCTCGAATATTTTTGTCGAAACTTTAACATTCGCATTTTCTTTCGAATTATTATCGACAGTGACTTTTAATAAAATTTGCGCGGAATCAGATGAAACTTCCGGCGTTGTTATATAAGTGCCCCACTGGCCGACATGAACAGGTGAAGTTTTTGTAATCCATACATTTCGGTAAATACCGGCGCCAGGATACCATCGAGATGACGCGGGCGGATTATCGAGACGGATTGCGAGAACATTATCACTTCCAAACTTAAGATATGGAGTCAAATCAACACGCCATGAAGCATAACCAAAAGGCCAGCCGCCTGCGATTTGACCGTTGCACCAGACTGTTGTATAGGACATAGAGCCATCTATATCGAGATATATCTGCTTGCCTTCGTCACCGGCAGGAATATTTAAATGCTTTCGGTACCATGCTACACCTTCGATTGGCAATCGCCCCATACCCCCGCCGCCGGTTGTAATGAAAGGACCTTCAATTGCATAATCATGCGGCAAATCAATTTTACTCCAGCCGGAATCATCGAAAGCAGAATTTACATAAGGCACGTCACCGCCGTAATTGCCGGATGGGCGAGTATAACGTTTTTCCGGATCGGCGATAAAATCGTTGCTTGTAGGCAAAATGAACGCTGCGATGCCTGAAGCAGGATCTACAGTTGGCGCAGGAGCAGCAGCACCTCTGCGCCCACCACCAAAACCGCCGCGACTACTACTGCGGCTCACGGGATAATTAAGACTATCCGTACTTCCAGCAGCGGGATCACCCTTTGTGAAATTCCAATCATAATTGATTGAAATTCGTTCTCTCGGAGATTTCGCAACAGGATTGCTGCATCCGCTTTGAAGAATAACGCACACTATTCCGACCATGAAAAGATTCAGGTATTTTCTTCCTTGCTCTGTTAGTCTCATGATACCTCCTATATAAAATAAATATTATTTAAATACGATAAGAAAATATTTCTTACGGGATTATTTTATTTGTTTTTCACCTAATAATTTTGCTACTGCAGGTTCTATTGCTTCAGCCCAAATCTGGTATCCCTTCTCGCCCGGATGGAGATAATCAGACATGATATCTCTCGTTAATGCCCCATCGTCAGTCAGGAATTTACAATTTATATCAAGATAATAAATCATTTTTCCGTCCGCTATTTGAGAAGCAATCAGGCTTGCTTCAGCATTCTTTTCACGCTGAGCAGAGGGACCTGAATTACGCGGGAAAATAGCCAGAAGCAGAATTTTTGTTTGCGGAAGTTTTGTGCGAAGCCTCTGGCAAACAGCAATTATTCCTTCGCCAATTTCTTCCGCTGTATTATCCTGCTTATTCGAATTATTTGTACCAATCATAACTATAGCAAGTTTTGGTTTTACATTGCTGAAGTCACTATTATCAAGACGCCATAGAACATTTTGAGTCCGGTCACCGCTGATGCCCATATTAATCGCATTGCGTGATGCGTAGTATTTACTCCATACCTGTCTGCCGGAAGTTTGCCAAAAATCAGTAATAGAATCACCTATAAACAGCAAGTCAACGTTTCCTTCCTTGAGTTTGCTATTTGCGGTCTCAAAACGTCTCATCCAGTTGGTATCTTTTTTCTGCTCCGGCGTAACTGCTGAGTGCGTTTTGCCTTCTATTGACTTAAAAGCGAGATACTGTTTACTGGACTGGATTAAGCAACCGCAAAATAATGCACCAATAAGAATTACAATAACAAATGATGATAATCTCTTACTCATGTGACACTCCATGTTCAATCAAGACCTATTATTCTTGTATTCCTTTAACTTCGATTTCAGCACAATAGTAAATCAGGATATTATCGTATTAATTTAAGACAAATATTCCAACATCATTACAGTTAATTTATTCTTCTATTTGTGCATCATCTATTATCACAAAAAAGATTCATAATTTTTCGTTGCTCGTTTATGTTAATTGTTTTAGACTTCTTCTCAAGCTTTATTTTGATTAAGGAAAGTGATAAATGAAAAAAACTTTAAATATTGATAAAAAAGAAGCGTCAGAACGAATCAAAAAGTTTTTACCCATTTTAAAGAAATTGTACCCAGACGCGAAAATCGCATTGAATTTTAATGACCCTTTGGAATTATTAATCGCGACAATCCTGTCGGCTCAATGCACTGACGCACGGGTAAATATCGTAACGAAAGACCTTTTCAAGAAATACAAATCAGTAAAAGATTGGGTAAAAGCGGACATAACTCAAATCGAGCAAGATATAAAAAGTACCGGTTTTTATCGGAATAAAGCCAAAAATATAAAAAATGCATGTATAAAAATTGACGAACAGTTCGGGGGAAAAGTACCCGGGACAATGGAAGAACTTATCACACTTCCGGGTGTGGGCAGAAAAACCGCAAATTGTGTCCTTGGAGACGCATTCGGAATCCCCGGAATAACATGCGATACACATGTTATAAGACTTAGCAGGAGATTAAGCTTGTCCGATAACAGCGACCCGGTAAAGTTAGAATTCGATTTAGCCGAAATAGTACCTGATAAGGACTGGACAATGTTCAGCCATTTGATAATTACACATGGCAGAAATGTCTGTATTGCCCGTAAGCCGAAATGCCAGGAATGCAAAATAGCACAATATTGTCCTTCGGCGAATAAACCGGAATTATGGTGAAAACAGTTTTGAGTTACAACTTAAAACTAAGAACTAAAAACTCAAAACTATTTAAAGGAATTATAATGATTGATTTTACAAGCAGCCCTGTACAGGATTTATGGCGAATATTCAGAATAATGGCAGAATTTACAGAAGGTTTCGAGGAGCTTGCTTCTGTAGGTGATGCTGTTTCAATTTTCGGTTCGGCTCGAACAAAACCTAAAGATAAATATTACAAACTCGCCGAGCAAACAGCGGCAGAACTTGTCAAGGCTGGTTTTGGCGTAATAACAGGCGGCGGTGGCGGAATCATGGAAGCAGCAAACAAAGGAGCAGCAGAAGCCGGCGGTCAGAGTATCGGTCTGAACATCGAACTTCCAATGGAACAGATTCCTAACGATTACCAGAATCTCTCGTTACATTTCAGATACTTCTTCGTGCGTAAAGTTATGTTCCTTAAATACGCTCACGGCTTTATAGTATTCCCGGGCGGCTACGGCACAATGGACGAATTCTTCGAGTCGCTTGTATTAATTCAGACTTTCAAGCAGGCTACATTCCCTGTAATTTTAATGTGTTCTGATTATTGGGGCGGCCTTGTAAAATGGATTAAAGAAACAATGATGCGTGACCATGGATATATTTCACCTGAAGATATCGATGTCTTCACGATGGAAGACGATCCCGAAAAAGCAGTTAAAATCATCACTGATTTCAGGGAATCAAAAGGAAAAGTCGGTATCGACATGCCTTCTGGTATGAAAAAATAAAAACTTTCCAGAAACATATGAATTATTTAATATTTGCTTCGATCCAGCTTTTCCAGGCGGCCTGATCCTTGCCAAAATCTTGTTTAGTAAGATTCTTCAGCCTTTCCAAGGCTTTGTCACCAAGAAATATTTGAACATTCTTCTCGTCGTTCTTCTTTTTGAATATCTTCTTAAGATTTTCGATGGGAAATCTATAAATTTCCTCAAGAAATTTCATAGGGTGATTTTCAGGTAATGGTTTTTCTCTCCTTTCCAAAGGAGTCCTATCCTCTAATACATCCACCAAAGCTAATAATCCCTGCTTATCAGATTTTTCGAGAACAGTCATTAAAATTTCACGGAGCCACGTTGACTTATTTGAGTCCTTTATTATATTACAAATAAAATCAACTTTTTTATCTGAATCTCCAATCCGTTGAAATATATAAAATAACACATATGGATTTTCACTTTTCAGGCATTCCTTTTTCCATTCCTGTTGATTTTCCCAGCCGCCCTGCTTACATCTCCATTCAATCCATTCATCGGCAGTTTGAGGTCCTTTATGCTCTGTTACATATTCCAATACTCGATTTTCGATTTTAGTCCACTCAGACCTGAAAGGTAAGAGCATTGCATCGAAAATTTCATCCCTTGTCCCTGTAATTTCGACCCAGTTGGAATTAATGGACATTTTTGCAGGTTCTAAACCGATTACAGCAGATATACATGGAAACAAAGTATATATCTTAATAATATTTTTTTGCTCTTTTTTCTTCTTATTGAATACCTTTTTAAACTGACGATTGAAGGAAGATAAATATCGGTGCATTTTTCCAGAAAATCCATCTTTCTTTATAATAAGCTGACCGTCCAAGGAAAAATATACCAATTGGTATTGACCATTCTCAAGTTCCGTCAAAGCGATATGAGAATCCGGTAACTCTCTTAGCTCATACTTATATTCAGGTATCTCTTTCAGCAGGCCGGGCTTATGTTGATTCAGATGTTTAACCGCCAAGCGGCCTGCGTCAACAATATCAGCTCGATACTTAATAGTAAAATACATTAGCTCTCTTGCAAAAAGAGCTATCGGGAAGCTTTTTAAACCACTTACACTCATGGAACGATTTAACTCATAATTCATTGCAACTTCCGAAATATTGAAGGCCAGCCTTATTCGATTTTCTTTCGTGTAGTTCTGTTTATCATCCAGGTATGTACCTGTCATTTCTTTACAGAATTTGAGTGAATTAACGTCACTTTCCCTTAAATCCATCGCATTCGGATCACTCAGAATATCTGAAAGAAGAGAGTCAACTACTTCCAGTTCTTCCATATCAGGCTCATCAGGAACTTCAGGAACAAACCTGTTATCAGAATTCGCCAGAATTTCTACTGTATCATATACAATATTTGCCGAGTCAAGTATTTGCTTAAAATTTAGCTTATCTATCGTATCAGTAGGTTGATGATAATCTTTATGTAGACTGCAAGTAAAAAATAACGCTGGAATCCCCATTGTTTCAAAAGCAATATGATCACCGCGGGGTCCGACCATATCTGTTCCGATAGGGACTACCTGAAGATTAGATGAATTAGATTGTTGAATTTGTTTGCGCAAAGACCTGTAGGAATTTGTTCCGACAAGAAACAGATGTTCGTCAAACACTTCAAATCCCGCTCTGCCGAGCATATCCACGTTTACCATTCCAGCAATCTTGGAGAAATCGAAATCATCCCTGCATGTAAAAGCAAAGGATCCTATTGTAAACATTTCCTCACTGTCAAATGCGGCAAAGCAAATCGACCTTCGAGGTTTATTCTCACTCAAAGCTAATTTCTCTGCAATTTCCAGCAAAGCCGCTACACCGGAAGCATTGTCACTCGCTCCCAGACAAAGACCATCTTTTGTTTTGCCTACATGGTCGTAATGAGCGGCTAATATGATGTATTCATCAGATAAATTCGGATCCGAACCGGGCAATACTCCAATTATATTAGTGCCCATAAAAAATTTCTGGTTGAAAGACTTTGCTTTTCCCCATGGCGACAAATTAAGAGCTTCAAATCGTTCATTAATATACTCTCTGGCCAGTTTTGAGCCGGAGGTACGCGGCTTACGGCCTTTTAATGCCGGTTGAGCAAGAAATGCAACATGGCCTTGCAATTCCGAAGATGTAATTGATTCGGAAACAGGCTCAGATGGTACTGAAACACACCCACTAAAACAAAAAACCATTAATATCTGAATTGATATTAAAATAAGAACGGAAATATTTTTACGCCATATTCGCTCAGTAAAACATTTCATTATATTTTCTCCGAATAATAAACTTTAATTACTGAATTCAATATATAGACGTTAGAAAAACAAATCTGTTACAAATAATATTAAAAAATGAATATAAATATCGACGCAAAGCTGATGATTAGGCGATTTAACAACAATGAGACTTTAGAGAATATATCATTATTTTTCATTGTTGTTCTTCTCATATAGTTTCGATAGCTCTTCAAGTTCCCTTAACTGTATGGAAGTAAAATTTCCTGAATCAACCATCCTCTTAAATTTCTTGTAAACAAATCGCTCTGTAATTTTGTTTACGTAGCCGCATTTTTTGCATTGGAACGTAGTGATGATTTTACCCGGCCCTATTTCCATATCTCCATATTTATATTTCGTCTTGCATTTCGGACAGCGGCTTTTCTTACGGTCTTTGAAGTCAAGAATAAAAATAGCAAAAAGAGCAGGAATAACTATAAGAAATACTATTCCGATGATAATAATCAAAAAAGAATGTGTATCAATAAAATGCTCTATTTGAGGATACTTGTCACATAAAAAACCTATGAATGCAACCAAGGAAATAATATAACCAGAAAACAAAATCAAAAATAACAGAAAGATCATTACATGTTTTAATTCGATATTTTCATAATTTCCTGTTCTTACATTATACAAAAGCATATTTTATAAACCTCCAGTCATAGAGACAGTCCGATCTTAATCATGCGTTTTGTATATCGTCGGGCAAAATATAGTGGAATAATACCGAAGACACCGAACGAGCAATCTATTAGTTGCCAGAAAAACGGTATCCCTCTTATTGGGCCGCATATCAATGCAAGCGGAATAACAAGAACGCATGAAATCATACCAGAAGTAATTACCCAGATATTTCTCACCGGATCGATGAGCGGCCCCAAGAAAGCTAATGCAATTACAATATGACCAAAAGCAAGCCAGTCGGTTCCGTAAAACAGAAACGGATACTCCTTATCAGCGTGAGTTATTCCAATTTGAACAGTTGATATCCATTGAGATAACGCAGGTAATCGTGATTCAATCAAAGTCCCCGGTCCAGTAAATTTCTGCAATATATTGACCTCTGCTTTAAGAGGAAAAGCCGTAATCCCGCTCAATAGCAATCCTATCATAAACAACAATAACCAAACTCTTGTTTTGCGTCTCAGGATTTTAATATCAGAAGTCATTTTCCTACTTTATCTTTCCGAATAATAGCTTACCAGTAATGATGTACCAATTCACGAATGTTTGTGTCGTATAATTCCTTAACTTTATTCATAATTTCTTTTGGTATTTTCGGCAAATCGGAAGCGGAGAAATTTTCTTCGGCTTGTGAAGGTCTTTTTGCGCCTGGAATTGCACATGTCACCGCATCGAACATTAATATCCATTTCAACGCGAACTGTACAAGTGACATATTTTCAGGACATATTTCTTTTAATTGTTCGACTACTTTCAAACCAACCTCATAATCCACACCGGAAAAAGTCTCTCCCCTATCGAACTCTTCGCCGTGGCGATTAAATTTTCGATGGTCATCTGCTGTAAATTTCGTATCACGTTTTATTTTTCCCGTGAGCATACCCGAAGCCAATGGAACTCTCGCGAGAATACCAACTTTTCGCTTTTTCGCCTGCTCGAAGAAAAGCTCAGACGGCCTGTGACGAAACATATTGAAAATAATCTGCACGGTCTGGACATTTGGATATTCAATCGCTTTGAGAGCTTCTTCGACTTTTTCAACACTTACGCCGTAGTAACGGATTTTGCCCTGTTTTACAAACTCATCCAGTACTCCGATTACTTCAGGATGATAAAATACTTCAGTCGGGGGACAATGCAACTGGAGCAAATCAATAGTTTCGACTCCAAGGTTTTTCAAACTGCGATCAACGAACGCCGTCAGATTTTCCTTGTTGTATCCTTGTGCGATATGCGGATTAAGACGGCGACCGGCTTTTGTCGCGACATAAATCTGTTCTTTCGATTCCCTGCAAATCTGCCCGACCAGCCGCTCACTTCTCCCATCGCCGTAAACATCCGCGGTATCGATAAAATTGACTCCCATCTCAATTGCTTTTCGCAATGCGTCGAG
>CAZMPL010000090.1:0-676 GCA_964567805.1 uncultured Pirellulales bacterium
ACTTCAGGAATAATGGAATTCAATCTACGCTCGTGGACGGCCTGAAAAAAGTCGCCCAGGGAGTGACTTCTATGGAAGAACTTTTCAGAGTATGTGATTTTAGAATAGAAGATTGATTTAATAGTCGTTAGTGAATAGTCGTTCGTGATTAGATTGCTGATTTTAATTTCATCTACTGTATATAAGATCATTTGCGGATTTCATTTCGGTACACTTCGTTTGCAATGGATATTTCTGTAATACCATAAAAAAATTGTATTATTTTGTTAGCGTATTATAATTGTTTTATTATCGGTATCAGCCAATTTGAAAATTTTACTATGACACAGGAGGATTATTATGTCGAAGTTTAAGATTTTTATTTCCATATCAATATTAATGATTATCGCGGTGAATGCATTTTCTCAAACGACTGCAACAGATTCCGTAAAAAAACGTTTAGTATCTTTCGGTACTGCTATTGAGCCGAATGAACAGTTAGCCGAGTCAGAAAAACTTGCAAAGTCACTCGCCGATCCAAATTCTCCGACATGGCAGGCTAAAGGCGACCAGCGAAGAAGTTATCGTTTTCCCGGAACAGGCACTGAAATCCGTTATAGATTTTATGTCCCGACAACATGGGACGGCAAATCGAAACTCCCGCTGGTTGTGATGCTCCACGGCGGCGGCAGTAATG
>CAZMPL010000090.1:686-11353 GCA_964567805.1 uncultured Pirellulales bacterium
ATATGTATCTTGATCAGAATAACAAGCAATTACTCAAGCTCGCTGAAGAACATGGTTATCTTTTAGTTTCACCTCTGGGTTATAGCCCCACGGGCGCTTATGGAACCTGCCTGCGACTTCCTGCTGTGTTCGGCCAGACCGAAGCGGCGAAACAGATGATTGATGCTCTTACGCCGGATAAAATAGCTTTGCTTGAAAACAGTGAAAAAGATGTTATTAACGTAATTGAAATAGTAATTAACGAATATCCCGTTGACCGTGACGCGATGTTTCTTACAGGTCACTCGATGGGAAGCGGCGGAACATGGTATCTTGGTGGAAAATATTCGATGTTGTGGGCCGCAATCGCGCCTATGTCCGGCCCGTTTGTCGATGAAGCGGGTTACCCATGGGATAATATTCGTAAGATGCCAATCTTCATGACTGAGGGAACCGGCGCGACACCATCTTTAGCCGGAAGTCATGTAATGCGTGACTGGATGAAAGAAAAAGGCTTCAAGCTCGAATATAAGGAAGTTAATGCTGACCACGGCGGAATGGTGCCGCTCGTTTTACCAGACGTATTTAATTTCTTTGATCGTTGTCGTTCGTCTTCTAAAGAAACAAATTAAATTATTCGTAAAACTATTCACAGAAAAACATTCAATTGCTGGCTTTCTGTAAAAAACACACTATTGTCATTCCGCACTTGTTGCGGAATCCAGACTTGTCTGCCGGCAGGAAATATACGAATATGGATTCCCGCCTTCGCGGGAATGACAAAGTCGCATTTTCTATGAATGATTAAAATTATTCCTTATCGATTACAACGCCCGTTTCTTCCGGCTCAATCCATCCTTCCGGAAGTTTGAGGTTGTGACACTGGTTGCACATCAGGACTGACTTGCCGTGCACTGAGTGACAGCGATTACATTCCATCTTACCGTGTCTTGGGTCATGCTGATTAAAGGGTATTGCACCGCCGTAGTTTTCAGTTGCTTTGATAATATCCGCTTCAACATGGCAGCCTTCAGATAAGCAAAAACTGCGTGTTCCGAAATTTCTTTTTTCAAGCGGGAAATAGTAATTGCCGGTCACCCAGTGGGAACCTTCGGTTAGCTGTTCCTTAATAGTTGGTACATGGCATTCGAGGCAGTTTAATGAACCGCCTTTTTCTACTTTTGAAGCCATTAATGTTTCATTTTCCGGATGTATGACGGATTTGCCTGTTGCGTGAGGAGTGACCATGATAGTTTTGTCGCCGCTTTTATAACCTTCGACATATTTATACATCGGCGTATGGCAGGTGGCGCAGAAACTCGGTTGTTCGTGCCAAATCAATCCGCCTGTAGTAACACCGGCTAACACAATTGCTACAATACCAAAATTGATTAGGACGAATAATTTTTTATTGTGTGACTTTTGCCAGAGAGATTTATAAAACCTGAACATGATTATGCTTTCTCCTTAAAGTTATTGCCGGGCATTGCTGTAGTGGTATTCTGTGATTTATTCAAATTCGCGACATGTCTGCCGGTAAGATAGCCGAATGTATAACAACGGCCAAGTGACAAACCGAAGACGGTCAAAGGATAATCCGGGCCGCCATAAAAACCGCCGCCAAGATTTCCGATTGCGTACAGGCCTTTTATTGGTTTTGCGTCCGCGTCAAGGCATTGATGATTCTCATCGACAACCAAACCCGAACAAATCGTCGATATACGCATTGTACGATGTATGCCGTAGAATGGGGGTGTATCAATCGGATATAACTGTTCCGCCGGCTTGCCGAAATCGGAATCTTTGCCGGAGGCCACAAGCTCGTTGTATCTCTTAACCGTCGCAACAAAATTTGCCGTATCAATTTTTAATTTCTTTGCAAGTTCTTCTAAAGTATCAGCTTTAAATGTATTGATGAAAGTCTCAAATACTCCTTTGTGCGGGCCAGGTTCATCCGGCATATAGTTTTTCATATCTTCCGGCGAAACCAATTCACCCGGCCAATCTTTTGCCTGTGTCATATAGTTAGAATCGAATATTTGTGAATATTGTCCTGTATTTTCCGCCTGTCGCAGATAATTATTGAGAACTGACATTTCCGCGTTCTCATTCACAAACCTTTTTCCATTTTGATCTACGACAAGGAACGGCATGTCACACATATTAGCCGGACCCGCGTCGAAGTCGTGCAGCATTTTGGTATGTCCTATCGGTTCAATTACTGCGCCGGCCCAGTAGCCGAGAATAAAACCATCGCCGGTCCTGTTTAATTGTTTACGACCGAAATTTGTCGTATCGGGAATGAAATAGTCACACATTGCCTTGTTGTTCTGGTAGTCACCGGTTGCGAGGATAACGCCGTTATTTGCCATGAATTTCGTGTATTTGCCATCCTGACTTTTGCCAATCACTCCCAGGACTTCACCGGATGAATTCTGGATTATTTGAACAGCGGGAGTGCTGAAAAAGAATTTAACTCCGGCCTTCTCTGCAGTTTTTGCGAGTGCCTGCATGCCGTCACCGTTGGTATAGGGTTTCGGTCCGAAGTAAGATGTATGGAAATTTATTTTATAACCATTGATATCTGTAATATGTAATTGAGGAGCGTTTCCTTTATCAGCGACTTGAGCTCCGCTTTGTTTTGCGCGATCGATTATCCACGGGATAACTTCTCCGGAATTGTATGCCCATTGCCTGACAAGCTTCGGATTGCAGCGGTGAGAATTATCTTTGATTAGTCTGGCAACGAGAGCTTCCACGCCCGCTGTCTCACTCGATGAAAGGTCTATACCTGCACCGGCGTTACCTTGCGAAACTACAATATTTTGTTTCTGAAGTACCGCGACTTTGGCGCCATTTTCAGCGGCTGAAAGAGCGGCTGGGACTCCAGAAGCCCCGGCGCCAACTATAACTACATCGAATGTCTCTGCAGCTTTAATTTCTGAATCGGAAATTGGTTCAGGTTTGGGAAGGAAGGAAAGTATTGCGCCTCCGTCATAACTTTTGCCGAAAACTAAGTTTTTTTCCTTATTGGCAATTTCATCGGCAAGGTTTTTCGGTTTACATCCGGCTAATCCCATTGTTCCCAAACCCGCCGCAGATGCCGTTGTAACGGATAAAAATTTACGACGCGAAATACCGTGCTTAAGTGAATAATCTGTGTATGAATCCATTTTCCTGCCTTTAGTTTTAGGTGTTTTCTTCCTTTTATCTGTGTAAGATTAAAAGTTTTCTCTATCCTTATGTCTTATAATAATGTTGATTTCAATAATCCTAATCTCATAATAACAAATTTAATACTGCAATGTACGTGTACATATTGTACGTACACATACGATTCTTAGTATAATTTATTTTTTTTGGGGAATCAAGAAAAATATTTATGGTAAGTCCTTCTTACAATTGATTCGATTTTTTTAATATCAGTGCGAAAAATGTCTGGATAATGCCGTCGATATATAGTAAAAGGGCTAATATTATAGAACACAGGAGACAATATGATACCTAATGAACTTAGAATAATAGAATATCCTAAATTATATGAGCCGACATTGCTTATAGGTTTCTCCGGCTGGATGGATGGTGGTGAAGTTTCGACCGGTACAGTTAAGTGTATTATAGATAAGACCAACGCTGGAAAAATCGCGGAAATAAAACCGAGGGGATTTTATATCTACAGTTTTCCCGGTTCTATGGAAATAACAGCTATGTTCCGCCCGCATACGAAAATTCAGGAAGGCCTGATTAAATCTTATGAAATACCCTCGAACGAATTTTACAGCAGTTCAAGAGATAATATCATAATATTTCTTGGTAAAGAGCCGAATCTTAAATGGGAGGAATATTCGAATTGTATTTTCGCGTTATGTGAGCAGTTCGGTGTGAAAATGATATATTTCATAGGTTCCATCGCTGGTCTTGTGCCGCATACACGTGAGCCGAAATTATTTTGCTCTGTTTCTGATGTGCAGTTGAGAGATACTTTTAAGCATTACGGTCTCAGCTTTACAAATTACGAAGGTCCCGCGAGCATAGTGACATATCTGACCGCGGAATGCGCGAAGCGGAAATTGAATATGATAAGCCTGGTCGCTTCTGTTCCGGCTTATGTCCAGGGAAATAATCCGAAGTGCATCGAAGCAGTGACAAGACGTCTGGCCGGCATGCTCGGACTTGAAATGAATTTGAGTGATCTTGAACTGGAAAGTGACGAATTCGAGAAGAAAATCAGCGAGATTGTAGAACAGCAGCCGGAATTGGCCGAAAATATCAAGAAGCTCGAAGCGGATTATGACAACGAAATCTTCAATCACGAAATGGCTGATATCAAACGCTGGCTCGAACAGCAGGGGATACGTATGGACTAATTATCCTGTCGTTCCTGTTCCGAGATAATTCTTTTTAATATATTAAATTCTATATCGAAAACTTTTCTCTGTTCAGCATCAGGTACTATGTCACCTGTTATTCCCATGGAAGAATCGGCGAATATCGAGGCAAAGCTTATGACAGTGACACTGCCTTTTCCGAAATTAAGGCTTGCGCCTATCGAAATGTTATTTATCCGCAAAAATGGCTCAGCACCTTCGATTGGATAAGCCGCATCGATATTTGCAGTCGGCCAGTTTTCCGGTGATTTGAGCTGGCCTTTCTGTGAAGTAGTTCGGTCGATATTTATTCCGAATGGATAAAGCAGGCTGTTTGCTTTCGAGCCGGTATTTTCAGGTGAGTCCAGAATCAGTATCTTTCCGCCGTTGGTGACATAATCGACGAGTGCTTTGCGGAATTCATCCGAGACGGTGAGATTTGGATACATGAATACGACAAGGTCACCGGAAATCGCGTCGATTCCTTCTTTTCTCGCAGTGAAATAGCCGAGTCTTAAAATCCATCGCTCGAAAATTCCGAAACCGTTCTTTTGCCCGGATATAAAGCCGCTTCTCGACAAAGGTGTATTACATACAGTCCTGTCTATCGTGACGTTAATCATAGGTCGTTTTGCCTGCGGCTCAGGCATGGTATATTTATGAATAGTTTTAGCGCCCGCGGAAGCCGCAACCCATCCTAATAATGCAGATGATATTATTATGAGCCAAATACTGTTTAATTTTTTTGATAAGATAATACCTGCAATAGAAATGATTATTCCGGAAATCAGCAGCAGGGCAGTGACATGAAAACGCAGGTTTTTATAATTGAGCCACTCAATCATACCGAGCAATAGTTCAATTTTGCCGGGTTCGAAAGTCGCGAAGTTAGAAAAAATCGTGGAATCAGTAAACGCGGCGACACGTCCCTTGCCGTAATGAGTTGTCCATAACTGTGTAAACGCACCATACCTCATTTGAGCGAGGTCATCTGGCTGCGGATAATAATTACTTACGTGGTAGTCGGCGGTAAGATTTTTCAAACCAGTCGAGCGAATCGCCGCTCGTCCTATTCCTGTCATAGGTTCTATAGAACACGAGACCGCGAAATTCAGGTAAGGCATATATTGAATTATCGGATGCGGCACAAGAGACCGATTATAAAGCTGTTCGAAAGTCGTATCCATATCGAAAAGACAATCATAACGAAATTTGAATCCAAATACTTTAGCTATATCGTTTATATGTGTTCCGGAATCGAATACGCTCGTATGTTCGCCTACGAGCATCAGGCCGCCGCCTTGTTTTACGAAATCTTCGATATTTGCAACTTCATCGGGAGTGTACCGTGACGTTGTGACCTTTACTATAAGTACATCGCAATTATTTAGCGTTGTTTTATCAATTGCGGTTGTAAGACGTGACATATTGTAAAATCGCGAGCAATAATCATAAATACATGCGTAATTGTAACCTGAATCCTGGCCGTACCATTCTGTATCAAATGGTTTGTCTGTACGTTCCCATGTAGAGTGAAACTCATCTACCATGATACGTTCATTTTTTCTTTCGCCTGGCATGTCAAGCCATAATGCGGAAAGAATCAAAAAACTTCCTATGAAAATCATTACGGCAACACCGATTGTTTTATAACGTGGAATTTCAGGTATTATTGAGGGTTCATGATATTTATTAAAAGATTCGTGTACGAACCTGATTGCGATTAGAACCGGACCAACCAGAAGCAGCAAAAGCAGCCAGCGATTCCAGAATTGAGGTACTAAAGCAAGTTCCGATTCGTACTCAGTTTCCAATGCTCGATGCATAAATATCGATATGATAATTGCCGCTCGAACAGGTAACCATAAAATGATTGAAATAACAAAAATGCCTAATTGCTTTTTAAGGTTTGTGTCCTTGGATTTGCAAAGGCAGAGAATTATAATTCCACCGAAAAGAAATGCCGCGGTGGCCAGGTCGAAAAACAATTCCCATGTAGTACCAAGCTGATGGACGAGTCGCTGTGTGTACAAAGCAAGGTTCAATCCGTTAAATGCCGATGGAATACCGATTGTTCTGGTGACACCGCAAAGCAGATATGAAATAAATCCGGGTAATTCATGTGATCTTGATGTGACATATGTGTAACAGAAAATACATATCGACTGAATTAGTAAAATCGAACCTGCAAGAATGAAAGCCGGTGACAAATATTGCGGCCATCGGCGAGGGATAGGTATGGTGACAAGAACAAGACCAGCGAAGATGAATAGAGGAGCTATTTTATACGGCCATGGCGCTGATTTAATAACGGGCAAAAGCATAATAGCCGCTATAGCGACCTCGAATGCGGTTGGTTTCTTAAGCTGGACACCGATTAAAAGCCCAGTTCCTGTTGCGATGAAAATAGACCATATCAGCCATTGAGCGTCATTGTAATAGCTCAAACCGAAAAGCCATGAAGCACTGAATAAAGCAAGACTAATCCAGGTACGTTTCAATTTATGCCCTCCTGTTCAGGATTAGCAACTGGAGTTGGTTCCTGCAAAGCGGGTGGAATCCATTGTTCCTGATCACGCAAAACTGTAATGAACCATCGCCAGAAGTCGGCGTTTTCCCGCATACCTTCGAATGCTTCTCCGCCTTCCCATTCGAGATTTTTGTTCATCGCGAAACAAGTGTCACCAATAACAACAACTTTCCCTTTGCCGAAGTTTCGCATTATAATCACGGGGACATTATCGCGTCCGTAAGCGATTACCCTTGCCTGTGGGTCGTTGCAATAAACAGGCCATGCCGCATAAAAGCGAACAAATACCTGTTTATCTCCTGAACCCAGATATGGTGACTTAAAATACCCGAATGGAGTCGGTTCGAGTTTATCCGTGCCGGATGAACCGATAGAAAAGCCGAATTGTGAAAGTAATGATGAGCATGGCCCCATGTCGTCTTTGCCTGCTGTTATAATAAAGTTGCCGCCGTTCATTACGAAATCTTTAATTGCCTTCTGCTCTTTTCGTGAAAAACTTTGTGAAGGTGCGATTGAAATAAACAGGTCTGCGAGTGCAAGATGTTTCGCGGAAAATTCCTCGAGAGATAAAGCGAGATAATCGTTTCGCATTAATGTGAGCATAAGTCCGCCAACACCATCGGCTCTCCATGACTCGCCGCTGTAAGCTTCGAGATGTGACGAATCGACGTATGCGAGATTATTCGGTGACTTGTAACGGCCATCGGGGGGAATCTCGCCTGAACGTTCGGTAATCGCGTAAGATATTGTCATTGAAATCATCAGACAGAGAATTATCATAACGACATTAGACGGGCTGGATTTTGTTGAAACAAATACAATAAGTAATAAGCATAACAATATTCCAATGAGTTGTCTCCACATTGGATGAGCGTTGCTCTTTCCGGCGAGATAACCGAAGAGTCTGGAAGTAAAAGCATATGCGCTTACATTAATTCCATTTGTCAAACTTGAAGTGTCACCGAACGCGATAATGCGGCCTTTACCGAAAGGCTGTTCAGCCGCGAGTACCAAATCTCCGAGTTTTTCACCCGGGTTGTAGATATCGTCACCCATCATGGCTCTGCCGCTGCCCCTGTCACCCATGTCAGACCATCCCCATCTTCCAATCAGGAGCGGCCGGGCGGGCCATTTAATTTTCAATGATGCGCCTATTACCACGCCGAACTTATTTCTTTCGTCAGGAATACCTGCTGTAGCCGGGTGAAGAATTGGGTCGTATGATTGTAACCAGCCTCCGATAGTGAAGGTTGCGCAATCGAATTCGACCTGAATGTTGGTTGGTTCAAGTACTTCGTTGAAACGATTATTTCCATTGCTATCGCAAGTTGTATGTTCTCCCATTACGAGCAGCGAGCCGCCGTTTTTTACGAAGTTCCAGATTCTATCCAGTTGTCCTTCTTCCCATGGGTCATCGGGAAAGAGTAATACAAGAACATCCGCGTTGCTCAGGTCTTCCTGGGATAAATTTTCCGAAATCAGGCAGGTTCCGCCGAGACTTTCCACGAACTTGGGAAGCATTCCATACATTCCGCTCGATAATCTGCCATACTGTCCGTGTTCTGGTTTGAGCCAGTTGAGAAAACCTTTCTGGTTGAAAACAATCTTCTTGCCCTGTAAATTTAATTGGCTCGGATATAGCGTAATTATTAGCGGCAGTAAAATTGCCAGTGACGCTCCGATGATTCCAGTAATATATTTCTTTGGCACAGATAAAGGGAACGATGTTTTGGATGAATTATTCTCAGTGGGTAATATTACCCAGCGAAATATACATGTTGCGATTAGCAGTTGGATTCCGCAAGCCAATATTGGAAAGTTCCATGGTACAGCTTTGTGAAACAAACCCGCCCATGACCAGATTTCCTCACCAGTCGGTTCGACTACCGCCTGAGCAAGTTGCGGAGAGTATGATAATGCAATTAGATAGCAAAAATGACCCGCGAAAATTCCCGCGAATCCATAAAATGCTTTTGTTATTTTGGGTTTTGGAATTTCTGAAAGGCATAAAATCCAGAAGATACTCATTAAAATAAGATAATCGATTCCAGCGAAAGTAGAACCTGCCAATAATGGTTTGTTTGTAACTGATTTTGTTATGCTTCCCAAAATTTTGCTGATATTATCAGAAATTATCCAAATAGTTGGAACTCCAATATAAGCCATTTTGTAAATTGCAAATATCAGGATTGAAACAGATAGTAGAAGAGAAATTCTTTTAGTAAATTTTGATGAGGTAATAGAATATCCCGCCAGAACAATAGAGACCGCAAGTACATTAATTCCCTGAATCGGTGACATTGTCATATAAATCGCGATTAAGGCGGAAATGAGCATAATTAGGCGGCTGATATTTTTTTGCCATGGACATGGACGCTGAGCCAATACAGCTATACCTAAAAAAATCAGAGTCAGTATTTTTCGTAAAGGATGTGAAAGTAATCCAGTAGAACCCGCGGCGATCCAGGCTGCCGCCAATGAAAATATGACCAGAATAGATAGGCCGTAATCTGTCTTCTTTTCCGGTAAGGAATCTTTAATATATCCTTCGGATTGTAATAGTCTTCTCTGGCTCACGTAGAGGATTATACCTTAGTTTATATACACTGCAATGAGAAATAAATATTAAAGGCGCAAAAATTCATTGTTAATTTAGATAGACTTTCTCTGGACAATTATTAAAACAAATTATATTACACTTACCAGTAATTTCGCATCTTCAATAATAGTCGGGCATTTAACCTCAACCGCCGGACAAGACTGTATCACAGGAACTACTATAGGTCTTGTAGTAATTCCTATTGCTGCATCAGAATATATCATGCTCTTAGTAGTGCCGCCCAGCCATGGTGGAACAGGTGGGGGATCACAACTTCCTGTAGGGTTCGGAGGCGGACATTTTGTCTGGTCATATGGGCACTGAGTCTCAACCTGTGTGCACCATGTCTCATATCGAGGACATTGCGTAATTACTACCGGGCAGTATGTTGGTCCGTTTGGACATTTTGTCTCTGCCAAAGGACATTCTGTTTCTACTACAGGACATTTAGTTTGAACCACCGGGCATTTGGTTTCCACCGCCGGATATACTGTTTCTACCTGGCAGGTTGTCCCAGGTAGCGCTGGTGGACATTGCGTTTCAATTGGAGGACATTCCGTATTAACAGCAGTACACTGAGTCGGAACAGGTGGACATACAGATGTTTCTGCCGGGCATCTTGTCTCATAAGGAGGACATTGTGTCGATACTACCGGGCATTGCGTATCAGATGGCGGACATTTGGTTTGCTCTGGTGGACATTCTGTTGTAACAGGTGGGCACTGAGTCTCTACCTTCGGACATTCAGTAGGCACATCGACACATACAGTCGGGCCTAAAGGACACTTCGTATAGACTGAAGGACATTCGGTCTCCACCGGCGGGCATCTTGTATCATAAACCGGGCATATTGTGTCTGCAGACGGACATTCAGTATCTATTGTCGGGCAGAGCGTTTGTTTAACAGGACATTGAGTATCAATAGCCGGGCATCGTGTATCATAAGTCGGACAATAAGTAGATACTGCCGGACATATTGTTTTCTGGGCCGGGCACTTTGTCTCCGAAGCAGGGCAGACAGTTTCGACCGGGCACTGAGTGGCAATTACCTGGCATAAAGTCGGTTCCGGCGGACATTGTGTCCGTACCGGCGGGCAGCTTGTCTCAAAAGGCGGACATTCAGTTTCTACAACCGGGCACTGTGTAAGAACCGCCGGGCAAATAGTCTCCGAACTTCCCTGGCAAACTGTTA
>CAZMPL010000091.1:0-11285 GCA_964567805.1 uncultured Pirellulales bacterium
TCCTGACCTAATGTGCTGCTTATCGCGGTTACCTTTTCGACATTCGCGAACGTCATATCCAAAGCTTCCTTCTCAACTGTGAAGCTCCAGACCTGGCCTTTGTAAACGTATGAACTTGGCGGAGCATTAACTTCATCGACTCTCCAGTAATAGGTTTTTCCGAATTCGAGATTGAAAAGAGTACTCGGGTCGAAATCATTATCATCGGCAACCTGCACTGCCGATACAGTATCACCACGCAGTTGGTTAATTGCCGAATCATTTACATCATTGATATCTGAGCCAAAGAATACATTATGAGTATTCGCGTACATTCCTGGAGACCATGTCAATTCTGTATCAGAAACTATATCCACTTCGCCATTCGACGGATTTGGCTTTGTTGCTGGACCTACAGATACGTTTTCCGTAATAATAATTTGATTAACAGAGAAATTGATCAAAGGGAATTCAGATTGGTTAAAAACGTAGGCATAACCTGTGGTTAATTGGTTTGTAATACCTGCTGCAGTAAAACTATTGGACATTGCACCTGTCACATTACTGATCGTATCACCTTGAATGGTCAGTGCATAACTGTTTGCACCAATATCCAGCGTGACATCCAGTACCGGTGTAAAATTCTGTGAGCCGCCACTCCAGCTCAGTGTATTGAATTCCCAACTCGCCAACACGGTACGTGAGTCATCCAGAGCGACATAAATCAACGCAGATTTCCCATTCCATGTCCCGTCATTGGCTGTATTTGAGAAACTATCGTTCTCAAATTGAACATAGAAACCCGGATCTGTATTGTTATCCGGATTATCAGCTTGGTCATCTTGCTTGACACCTACAACTGTTCGTGCTGGTCCGGTTCCTGTGCCTGCTACTGACAAAGCGAAAGTAAGACCCTTAAACTCAAAACGAGTAAGACCGGAATTAAGAGCGACTGCGTCTTTAGACGTGATCACCGCACGAGCCGCACCGTTACCTGTGTTGATAAGATTGGCATAGGAGTCTGCTTCTGTAACGGAACCGCCGGTCGCAGAATATACGTTGAATCCTGTCCCAATACCATTAGCGTTGGTTCCTATATCGCCATCAACAAAGTGATCATTAACAATTACATCCCCCAAGGCCATAGTAGATAATATTGTTAATAATAATAAAATAAGCATTCTTTTACTCATCATAAACCTCCTAAAAATGAATGTCAAAATTGATTATAGATGATTACTATTGCTAAAAAACTATAATATGTTAATTGGCGGCTTGTACTATTGTAATCTAAAAAAACACCTTTTATCCACAGTATAAAATAATAAACCAGCTATTGAAAAATTGCTGTTGGTTTAATAACAAGAAAAAATATTCTAATCTATCAATTTTATTATAAATAGTATTACACAGGTATTAAATGCCAATTATTGTCTTGTGCATGGAAATAATTGACTTTTGGGGCATTTTCGGATTAGAAGCAATTTAGGCAATGATAAAATATGTAAATACTTGACATTAAATGTTTTGAGTTTACAATCACGGCCTATGACTGAAATTGTAACAAAAAAGAAAAAGAAGAAAAAAAGTCATCCTGTTATTGATTGGCTCTATTATGTTCTCTTAAGAATAGTAATAGTTTTCCTTTCCTTTTTCAGTATCGAAGCTAATCTCAATACCGCATGTATATTGGGAAGATTGCTCTGGAAATACTATCATCGAGGCAGAAAAAGAGCGATTGAAAATCTCAAAGCGAGTTTTCCTGAAAAAGATGAAAGATGGATAAACCAGATCGGCCGGAGAAGTTTTGAGCAGATTGCTATGCTCGCGATGGATGTATTATTTACCCCCAGATTAGCCAAGAAAGAAAACTGGTCCGATTATGCTGTGTTCAATAATGCCGAAAGAACAAAATGGCTCATGCAGGAAAAACGCGGATTAATCATGCTTACCGCTCATTATGGCAATTTTGAAATCATTGGATACATGATGGGATTATTCGGTTTTGATATTTATAGTGTCGCAAGACCTTTGGATAATAAATATATCAGTAAATATTTGTACGGGGTGCGTGAGCGGTTCGGGCAAAAGATTCTCGATAAAAAAGGTGCCGCTCAATATATGGATAAAATTATTGCAAGCGGTGCTACGCTTTGCTTTATTGCAGACCAGGATGCCGGCCGTAAAGGAATATTCGTAGATTTTTTCGGCAGAAAAGCAAGTACGTACAAAAGTATTGGTTTGATTGCTCTTACGTCTGATATTCCTATAGTAGTAGGGTGCAGCAGGAGAATTGGTAATAAATTTAAATTTGAAATGGAGGTAAATCGCATCATAATGCCTCAGGAATGGGCGGATAAAGATAATCCTTTAGAATGGGTAACTGCTGAATATACTAAGGCAATAGAAGATTTTATTCGGGAAGACCCATCGCAATACTGGTGGCTGCATCGACGCTGGAAACACAGACCCAAAAATGAAATAAACTAAAACTTGATATTAGCCGACCTTATTTACGAACATTTCTCATTTTTATTTGATATAATATAAAATATTGGAAATTTTTTTAATTAATTAAGAATAAATTTATGGGACTATACGATAGAGATTATACTCAAGAGGACTTCAAGTCGCAATTCAGGTATTCTCCGCAAATGAGTATGCCGCGAATTACGTCTGTCGTCAAATGGCTCTTGATTATCAATATTGCAGTTTATATACCCTCGGCTGTAAGTGAAACAATTGGTCAATTCACTCGTCAGTGGTTTTCTGTTTGGCCGATAGATACAGGAACATCATTACAACTCTGGAGAGTGATAACTTACCAGTTTCTACATGACACAACTGACGTAACGCACATATTTTTCAATATGCTTGTTTTGTTTTTCTTCGGGCCAATGCTTGAAGGAATTTGGGGCAGCAGAAAATTTCTGATTTTTTACCTGATATGTGGAGCCGCGGGTGGTTTATTTTATCCAATGTTGGTTATCTCCGGGGCGGTTAAAACCGGTTATTTAATTGGCGCTTCCGGTTCAATTCTTGGAATGCTTGCCGCGGGAGCATTGTTATTTCCAAATTCTATCGTACTGATAATGTTCATTTTTCCGATGAGATTATGGATTTTGGCGATAATTCTTGCGGCTATAAGCATATTGAATCTTTTTGCCAATAAAAACCCAGGTGGCGAAATAGCTCACCTTGCAGGAATGGCTGCTGGTGCAATTTATGTTCTTTCTGATGCCTGGCGTTCAAAAATGAAATTCAAATACAGTACAAGTAAATGGGATAAGAAAATATCTGAGCAGAGGAATTTACAGATTGAATTAGATAGAATACTGGACAAGGTGCACAAGTCAGGAATTCACAGCCTCACGTTCCAGGAAAAAAGAACGCTGAAAAAGGCAACAAAAGCCGAACAGATGAAAAACGGATTATAAAAAAATCCCGCTTATGGAGCGGGATATGAATTCTGATCTTGCATTGGTGGAAACGTAAAAGGCATCACAAATGGGCCGCGACCCATCATTCCGCCACGTCGGGGAGATGTATACATCTCTACTTCTCCTTGGACTGTTGCTGTTTTTACTTCTGGATTCTCCATCCCAGCAGTATTGCGCTTTTGTTGTTCGAAGGATTCTGTTAAATTTTTAATTCGTTCTTCTATAACCTGAAGTTCATATTTTGCGCGTTTTATCCTTTGGTCGTATTGTTCGCTGACAACATCAGTTATATCTGATTTTAAGGTTTGCTTCTGCTCAGGTGTTGTTCCAGAAGTCCGATATTGCATGTAAAGATCTCTTAATTTAAGGTTTAATTGTAAATCTCGTACTGATATTCGCATCAATTCATCAGGCATTCGCTGGTGTCTAATAGAGCGATATTTTTCTTCGAGGGTATCAAGTCTTTTTTTATAGAGATCATGATTTTTATCTTGTAAATCTTTTATACCTGTGGCTTCATCTGGGACAAATTTCTCACACCAATCAAGGAGGTCTTTATATTCTCTATCTTCCCATGTAATATTGAATATTTCAGCTAAAGCGTTCATTCTCAATTGATATGTAAATTGCTCTTTATTTGTTTTTCGAAGGTCCTGCAATTCTTTTGCTTTAGTTGGGTTATATGCGCTTAATTGCTTTAATACGCGATCTATCTGGCTTTCTGTCAATTCTTCTTCCTGGAATGGCATTCCTCGTCGACCGCCGAAATCTCCGCCGCGAGACATCCCTGGTACTCCATCTCTTTCGTCTCCACGAATGTTCCCGCCCATCATATCTCCGCCACCGCCGCCGCGGGAGCCTCTACCTCCCATCTGGGCGTTTGCGCATGGCAAAAAAATCATCGTTAATACGATTAAAGCCACAATATATGAAGTGATTCTGTTTTTTAATTCCATCTTGTCTACCTTTCCAGAAACCACTGTAAATTTGATTCAGTTATTTTATTATATCTCCAAAGCGTCAGAATTGCTATAGCTATCTTGCCAGAAATTATTAAATTCATTAACTCGATTTTCTAATTCTTCGATATCTTGAAGAAAACTGTTCCCGTAAGAATATTCGTTCGGATTGCTTCCAATATTATATAAACTTTTTTCCAGTTGTTTTATTTCTTTATCATATTGATCATAAGGAATAGGATCATAGGCATAATTTGTTGGACCCATAGCAACTTGTGTGATTTGCCTGTTAATATCGTCAATGTCATCATTAATTTTTGTAATTTCAGGATTTTCTTGTGTCACAAAAACAAATTGCATTACTCCTGTTTTATTACCAGGTGTACCCGGAGGTAGATTGGGAGTCTCATTGAATGATTGGAAGCTAATTGCCGCAATAATTATAAGTGACGCGGCTATCGCAAGAGCTTCGTAAACTCTTTTCCTGAAGGTGACAGTTCTTTGCGGGATTTTATGCAGAGCGATATTAGCTTTTATATTCGCAAGAAGCATGTCATCTGGTTTAGGAGCGGGGTACTTGCGCAGAATACGCTCGCCTGCCTCGATATCATCGAGATACATTTGAGCATTTCCGGGATCCATGAATTTCTCGATCAATTCCCTCAGATTTTCTTTTTTATTGTCCATATACTCAGCCTTCCATATTTTCTTTCAGTTTTTTCAGTCCCCGGTGCAGCTTGGCTAATGTTGTACCGATGGGCTCCGACCGCATTTCAGCAATTTCCTTAAAACTTAACTCCGAATAAAATCTCAACATCATCAATTCTCGTGTATCATCGTCCAGTTTCGAAAGCTGTATCTGGAGCTTGTCGATTTGCTCGCCATCGGATTTCCTGCTTTCTATAACATCCGAATCAGCTTCCATTTTTCTGAATTCAAGAGTCTTTTGCTGCCTCTGTTTATTTCTTAAATAATCGTGAAAAATATTCGATGCTACTCTAAACAGCCAGCTTTCAAAAGAACCTCCATTGTAAGTTTTAATTTTCTCGACTAATTTGACAAATAGCTCTGAAAGAAGCTCGTCGCTTATATCAGTATTTCCAGTGAGCCTGTAAAAATAACCATAACATCGTCTGGAAAACAAATCGATTACTTTCGAAAAGCTCTGAGATTCGCCGTTTTTACAGCCGATAATTATTTGGGTTAAGTCTTCGTTTACTTCCATATCAGTGATTACAGGAACAACCGGTCGATACTTTTTTAAGTCTTTATTTTACAAGACTTTACTAAATTCAATCCATTAATTACATGTTGCTTAACCCATTACCAGCTACGGCTTTTCTCATTCCGGTCTGTTTTTTCCGGACTAAAAAGCCAAGCCCAAAGCAAACAGATGCCCGGTAGCTTCTCTACATAATCACTCATATACACTTGTTCACAAATAAAGACGGCATCTGTATTGAATTTATTGCAAATAAATGAAAAAAACTCACTTTTATTGAAAAATATTAAAGAAATTTCAGGTAATTTCATCATTTTCTTCGGGGTCTTCTTCGTCAATCTTCCATTTGTCGGATTCGTCGATATCCTCGATTTCTTTTTCCATGTACTTAAAAAGCTTATCCTGCATAGGGGCAAGTTTTTTATACCACATGAGCATACCCTGATAGCTGGCAAGGAGCATATCAAGACGAATAAGCTGCCATTTTGCAATACATTCAGGCTCTTTTATATTGGTGAATGGGTCACAATTGAAGCTTTTTCTGCCGTTCGAATCTGTTGTACAAAACTCGCAATCTTTACATTGTATCATTATATTCTCCCCAAATTAGACGCCGCAAAAATATTTTTTATACGTAATCTCTCCGGGCATTTATAAAATTTTCTATTTTTTTACTTTATTTTTAACTCATAATATCATATATTCTAAAAACACGAAAGTTATTTACAGAAAGTTTTTTTATATATACTTGGAGTATTTAATGGCGAAATCAAGACGCAGAAGAAAGATTGGCAGCAAGAAAAGACGTGCCAAATGGAAAATCAGGCATAAAATAAGCTAAGATTAATTAGTTTTGTGTAATTTTATCAGGATATGGTCTTTGGCTGCTGAAAATGCAGCCAAAGTCTATTTTATTTTGGTTTTGTGCAAAACATATCAATGAATCATTTCAAGATTATCTTCGAGACTGAAAACAAGCAGATTTTCATTCACGAGGATTCTACTATACTTGAAGCTGCCGGGCAGGCTGGAATTATAATTAATTCTTCCTGTGGCGGCAAAGGCACATGTAAAAAATGCTATGTTTATATTGCTCCTGATAATAAAAAAGTGTTGGCCTGCCAATACAAAATAAAAAACGACCTTATAGTAAAAATCCCTTCGGAATCAAAGTATTTCGAACCTAAAATATTGAAGCACGGTATTTCCATTGGAACATCAAATTTTGATATATTTGAGAAATACCGTAAAATTTCAAAAGAAAAATCAATATTCGGCGCAGCAGTTGATATTGGTACAACTTCCATCGTAGCGAATCTGATTGATCTCTCGAATGGAAAGATTCTCGCGACAGAGGCAACATTCAATCCTCAATCACAATACGGCGACGATGTGATAAGCAGAATATCGTATGCGGAAAACGATGAAAAACTTAAGGTTCTTCAGAAATCAATAATTGATTGCATAAATAGTCTTATTGAAAAGTTATGTAAGCAGCTCTCCATAGATAGTGACTCGATTTTCGAGCTATGTACGGTCGGAAATACCACTATGAACCATATTTTTATTGGTTTGCCCATAATACAGCTCGGGTACTCACCTTACAAAGCTCATTCTGTCGATTCTTATGATATATCCCCGCAACAGTTGGGATTAAAAATTAATCCTTCGGGCAATATTCATACAGTTGAGAATATCGCTGGTTTTGTTGGCTCAGATACAGTTGCGGTCGCTCTTGCGGCTGACATTGACTCTGTGACAGAAAACACTCTTATTATTGATATCGGTACGAACGGAGAGCTTGTACTCGGGACAAAGGATAAGCTTTATGCGGCAAGCTGTGCCGCCGGACCTGCATTCGAAGGGGCACGCATTGATTGCGGCAGCAGGGCGACTCATGGTGCAATTGAAGCCGTAGTTCTTAATCAGGAAGATATCGATTTTGATGTGATTGGAATCAAACAGGCGCACACAATATGCGGCTCTGGACTAATCGACGCAATAGCCGTCATGACCGAGTTGGGAATTATTGACAAAACTGGACGATTCAGACATGTAGAGGAATTAAGAAAAAAACTGCCTCAAAAGATATTCGAGAGAATTCAACTGAATAACGGCGGGGAAGCTTTGTATTTGACTAAAAATATTTATGTGAACCAGAGAGATGTTCGCCAAATACAACTTGCAAAAGCCGCTATACAGGCTGGTATAAAATTACTGCTGAGACAATTAAATATCAATTATAATGATATCGAAAAAGTCCTGCTCGCCGGCGCATTCGGTAACTATATCCGAAAAGAAAGTGCATTAAAAATCGGTCTCCTGCCACCGATTGCACCAGAAAAGATACAATTCATTGGTAACGCAGCGGCTTCTGGTGTTCAAATGTTATTATTGAGCACAGAAACCCGCATAAAAGCAAAACAATTGGCGAAAAAAATCCAATACATCGAACTTGCAAATATTCCCGATTTTCAGGATGTCTTTGTCGATTGTTTAGCTTTTGAATAAATAATCTTTCGCTTGCCAAAGCCTTTTCCAAATAAACGACATCACCCGTCACTTTCTCAAAAGGCCATCTCAAATAATCTTACTACAATAACTATTATTATTTATGCCATATATATTTATAGCATATTTGGGGTTATTGTGTCAAGGAATTTCCGTTGTTAAAATAGAAAATTGTATATTATTCTAATTGCTCGTATATCCTGGCGATTTCAGTTGAAAGCTTTTCGAGTTTAGAGAAATATTCGTCTTCGCTGTATTGATCTTTGGAATCTCTCAGCTTGATAATTTCCATTTCGATATTATCTCTTTTTGTTTTCAAATCAGGTGACAATTTTCTTTCGATGGTACTTGGGATCAGGCAAAACTGATTGGCTCGGTAACCATCCGGCGAGCTTGTACCCATAGCTTTTTTGGAAGGCTTTATGCCCTGGTACCAGTCTGCTGAAGTTCCAAGAGTATCTGCATTGTCATCTATGAGAGCATGTTCAGTCGCAAGTCTTCCCTCGGCCGAATAGAACTCCTCAACATGCCTTGAAGCGGCCAGAAATGCTTCGAGCAATGATGTTTGGCCGTCTTTATCCAAATCCGCTGATAATTCGCCAATTGCATTTGAAATATACAGGCCGAATCTTGAATAACTGAGTTCGTAGCCGCTCTTGGTTGCGGAAATAATAACCCGGTTCTTTCCTGATAATTTATTAAGGAATGGAGAGCTTGATGAAAATGCGTTAATTATCGCAATTGGTCTTTTAATTGGTTCGAGCCATTTTGCAAGAACATCTGATGAAACATCGGGACCTCTTAAATTAAATTTCGCGTTTCGACCGTCAAAAGTACCATGTCCGATTAAAACAAGCCATAGGGGAGTATCGCCTTCTTTTTCCTGATTATTTATTGTATCCTGAAGTACTTTAAGGTCATTAACATCCTGTGAGTCTCCAGGTGACTGCAAACCAATTGAAATATAGTTTGCGTTACCTTCCGAGCAGGCTTTCTCCCAGAGATTTGCACATTCAGTGAATTGCTTCTGGTATTCAATTGTGCCGCCCGTTCCTGCAACTACGATAACAGTCTGTTTCCTGGCGTTTTCAGATGCGCATGATTCATTTTGACTGAAACAGGAAAAAATAATTAATAGCAGTAATATAGTTAATGACGTTTTTCTCATGGAATACCTTTCCAGCGTCTTAAAGCCCATTCACCAACGAAGCATAACAAAACAAGAACGAAAATAATTTGTGAAACCCCAGGCATATCCCATAAAGGTCTTGTCCATGTCTCTGATACAGGGACATCTTTTTTGGGTAAATCGCGCACAAAGCTTTCGAGGTCACTAATTTCGATAACTTTACCTCCGGTTTGCTGTGCGATTTTTTCAAGTAACGGGCGGTTTGTTTTAATAGATTTGAATTCCAATGCGTCTAATTCCGATGCCCAGCCTGTTTCAGCGTTTCCAACTTCATTATCCTCAGAATCTTTAACAGTTGTTTTGGCCAGGTAGCCGCCATTTGTTCTCGGGATATAAGCGGCTTCGTAAATACCTGTTTCAGTTAGAACTGGTTCTGCTTTGAGAACAGTCTGGTCGCCTTGCGGGTCGAAGACTTCTATTGAAACTGAAACATTATCCATCGGTTCGAAATCCTTGTCACGGACATTAACTCTGAGCGTAACAGGCTGGTTTACCTGGTCTAATCGTTCGGCAGCTTTAATTGTAATTCGTTCCGGGACATCCGCTACGAGCCATCTCAGTGTTTGCCTCCAGAATTTATCCATATCATCGTGCTTTTGTGTGTCTTTCATACCCCATCGCCAGATGTCGCCCACAGTCAACGCAGCGGTGCGGCCGTTACCGAATCGCTGTACAACTACCGCGGGATATTCCAGTGCATATTCGTTACTGATATACGCGACAACGCTTGCGCCCGGCTTAACTGACGCAATGCGGTTAAGTACCTTGAAAGCCGGCATTTCCGATATACGTCTTTTTTCGTCTGTTTCATTGTCACGAAGTCTCGCCCACGGCTGGAGCCATCCTTCCCTGCTCAAATCAATGTGCATTAAACCTGACGAAGGTCTTTCAGGGAGTTTGTCGAGATACACCGGTAATATCTGACCGATTGGTGTATCGTCGAACTTACCCGACTGGAAGGATTCTTTTCCGCCGAGCATCATAAAGCCGCCCCCTCGTTCGGAGACAAATTTTCTTATCAATGTCATTTGCGGCGATGTAAAAAATTCGGATTCAACATCATCGAGAATAACAGCATGAAATTTGTAAAGGTCCTCTTCTGAAATTGGGAATCCTTCACGAAGCTCCGTTTCGTCTTCCGGGTTCAGGCGAACCAATACCGGCTGGTCATATTGTTCGGCGTTTTCATCACCTTCGTTACCGAATCCTCTGTAAAGCGGATTCGTATTTTCTCCGGGACGTCCTATCCAGTTGAATTTTGGCTCACGTCTTGCAACTCGTACCAGCGCGGTTACTTCGATTTGTTCGTCATCTGCTACTGCGCGTCTGAGGAATTTATATTCCCAGTTCGGTCGGCCGGTTATATATAGAATTCTATATGGTCCGCCGCCCCGGTCAACTACGAATGTTTGCTTGTTATTGGCTAATGTAGCTTCAGATATAGCAGTTGCTTTAGTTTGCTCATTGTCCGAACTGGATTTGTCATTGACGTCGATATTGTAAAAAAGAATGCCGTTTTCTTCTGGTTTCAAACGAAAATCAACAACTTTTTTCTGTTCATCCTGTCCGATATTTATTGTTTTATGTTCGACAATTTTATTTGTATTGTCGAGTAAATCGACGTTAATAGTGTTACCTGAATAGCCGCTTGCTTCGACATCAGCCTGAATTGTTACAGGAGCGTCTTCGAAAGGACTTTGACTGACCGCGACATTACTGAGAGAGAGGTCTTTTTTCGTTTTCGAAGAACCTATAACCACCGGATAGACAGGCGGTATATTGGATGTATCGAATGGCTGGTCGGTCATATCTGTAGCATTACCATCGGTCAGAAGTATTATACCCGCTAACGGCCTGTTGCTGTAGCGATTCGCGATAGTTCGCAAAGTCATACCTAAAGAAGACGCTTTGCCGTCAAAAGTCAATTCAGTAAAATCTGTCGAACGTTTCAGGCGTGAGTCGAAAATATATTTCCTGACCTGGAA
>CAZMPL010000092.1:0-4580 GCA_964567805.1 uncultured Pirellulales bacterium
ATGGAATTTGCGAAACAAAGCCAAATTGCAAAAGAATACAGAATTCAGTAGTCAGAAGTCAGAATAAAAATGTGAAACAAAGCCAATTTATTAGTGCTGAGTATTGCGTAATGGAATTTGCGAAACATCCGACTTCGCTGAAGCTACGACGGACAAGAAGCCAATTTAATTCGTACTGAGTTCGGCGTCCTGAGTATTGCGTAATGGAATTTGCGAAACAAAGCCAAATTGCAAAAGAATACAGAATTCAGTAGTCAGGAGCCAGAATTAAAATGTGAAACTAAATCCTATGCCTTGGAATGGTCCCGCAAGGGATGGCCAGGCTCAAGTCCGAGTGACCTGAACGCTATACCCTATCTTGTGCCTGTGTGCCTTTGCAACTCGCTCTGAAAGATGTTGTAATCGTCTTTTGAGAACAGGCAGAAAACGATTTTATCGATGCCGGTTTGCTTTTTGAGGTAATCTATAGTGGCCGTGAGCATAATATGCGCACATTTAGTAATTGGAAAGCCGAAAATTCCTGTGCTTATAGCCGGAAAGGAAATGCTCTTTAGGTTATTCTCGTCTGCTGCCTTGAGCGAATTGAGTGTTGCGTTTTTCAACTTTTCGTCTTCGCCGCCTTCTCCCTGTCTCGGGCCAACTGCGTGAATGACATATTTAGCTTTGAGGTTCCCGGCGGTAGTGATTACGGCTCCGCCTACGAATGTGCCGCCAATCTTGTCGCATTCGGCCTGGATTGATGGGCCGCCTTTTTTTCTGATTGCGCCCGCTACTCCGCCGCCGAGGATTAATTGCGCATTTGCGGCGTTGACTATCGCATCGGTTTGCATATCGGTAATGTCGGCCTGGATGATTTCGATAGTACGATTGTTAATTTTAACGTTCATGAGAATCGTATCTTAGAAAATTTTATTTCTGTCGGAAATGAATTTGTCGAATTTCTTGAGCAGGGCGTTCTTTTCTGATTGCGGGGCATTGTTTTTGAATTTTGTTTTGATTTGATCGACAAGTTCAACAGATTCGTTTTTTATGCGATTGATTTCCTGTTCGGTCCGCTCTTTTATATTTTCAAGCTGTTCTTCGAGAAAATTAATTTTCTCTTTGGATTTCTTTGCGATGTCGGAAAGTTCCTGAAGCTCATTTTCTTTAGCCTGCAGTTTGGTCTCGAATCTTGCGATATTTTCCTGGTAGGGTCGGATTTTTTCTTCAATTTCGATTTGTATCCGGGTTTCGTATCGAGCCCGGTTCTCGATTTCCGCTTTGAGCTGTTCTTCGATTTTGGCTTTTGCCTGCGCATAATGAGTCAGCTGTTTCTGAGCTTTTGCGAGTGCTTCGTTGTATGCTCTTGCGGTTTCTTCCGCTTTAATAACAGAGAAATTCTTCGTTTCGAGCCTTTGCCGGGCTTCAAATTCGTTTATTCCCTGCTCGCCCGGCCTGAAAAATAGCGGCGAAGCGAATTGCATTACGATGCGATATACCTGGGAACTTGGTTTGTCAATTCTGCATACATGACCGGTGCGTTCGAAAAGGATTGTGTCGAAAGAATCTTCAAATTCGAAATGCGGCACACCGAAACTGGCTTTTATCTCCTGTCCGGAGTCGAAACTGCTCTGGTCTGCATGACAGAGAAACGCGATTCCTTTGCTGGAAACATCGACAATCTGGCCGTTAAAGAAATGATTTGTTCTGTTTGTGCTGAATCTAACAGGCCAGCGATACTGCAATCTGTGCTCGGTCCTTCGCTCGACGGCTTTTCCCATTTCTAAAACCACACAACCTTCACTTCCATTTCAAGGTAATAAAACTTTATGTTTAAGAAAAATGAAAGGCGGCGCCCGGATTCGAACCGGGGAATAACGGTTTTGCAAACCGTCGCCTTAGCCGCTTGGCTACGCCGCCGTGAAGACTTTATACTAAAATCGTCATGAGTTTACAGATTTTTTTAGGATTCTGCAACAAAATTTGCGTTTATTATTTCTGAAAATGCGTTTTTTTTTGAACTATCGCAGATAATTTGCGTAGAAAAACTTAAGTCTGGCAGGGAATTGCTATACTTATTGTACGCTAAAAATTAAATTATGGTTGCGGCTCGTAACTGTTATACGAAAGAATTTTTCGGGGAGGGAATAAAGCAGAGCATGATAAAAATATTGCTTTTATTAAATTTGCTTCGCGTTGCAGTTTAGCTGGAAAGTATTTATTTTCTGCGAAAATGGGATGAAAAGAGGTTTTTCACTTTCCAATGCCTTATTTATATAGTAAAATAAAGGTTTTAGTTAAATTAAGAAATTGATAAAGAAAAATAGATAATAATTTGTATGAGAAATTGAAATTGAAGACGAATTTTATGACTAAGAAATTCCAGCCGGTATCATTTGTTTTTTTTACAATTCTTTTTATTGCGGGATTAATAGGTGGTTGTAAATCACCGGCGGAACTGGTGGATGAAGCTGACAAGGATGCATATGCTATTATCAAAGAGAAATGGGATCCCAATTTTGGCGAGATGGCAAACTATACAATAAGGGATTCAGTAGCGACTTACGAGGAAATATCTGAGATGATACCTTCTTCTGGAGTTTTATCTCTTCAGAAGGCGGTGGAAATCGCAACAAAGTACAGCCGCTCTTATCAAAGTCAAAAGGAATCTCTTTACACTTCGGCGCTAAGTCTTACCTCGACTCGCCATCAATATGAAAGCCAGCTGTTCAGTACTTTTGACGCTCAATATCGTAATCCGGAGGGACCTGATAGCGGAACTCTTTCTTCGAGCAGTGGAATTGACCGTGCATTGGTTACCGCTGGCGGGATTATGGCGAATATCGGATTATCCGTTGACTGGAAGCGTTTTTTGACAGATGATCCATATACAACATTAGGTTCGGTTCTTAGCGCAAGTGTTACGGCACCTCTTCTGGGTAATGTAGCCGGCCTTCAGGCGTGGGAGAATCTTAACCAGTCCGAACGAAATATGTTATACCAGGTACGAAATTTTAACAGGTACAGGCAAACCTTTGTCGTTTCTATCATTAATGAGTATTATAGAGTATTGCAGGCTGAGGAAAGATTGAAAATAGCACGAGACAGTTATGAAAGACAGCTTCGAACTGTGGAACGTACTCAAATGGAAGTGGACGTTAAGCAGAGGCCTCAATCCGATGCCGATAGAATAAGGCAAGATCTTCTTAATGCGGAAAATAGTATTATTTCCAATGAACAGAGTTACAAACAAACTCTTGACAGCTTCAAGGTTACTTTATCGTTGCCGGCGGATGCCAACATCACCCTTGATCCGAACGAACTTTTAGCCCTCGAAGAGTTGGGAGTAAAAGAACCGGAATATTCTCTTGATGAAGCGATAGAAATGTCGCTGAATCTTCGTTTGGATTTAGCCAACACTAAGGACAGACTTGACGACACTGGGCGTGCTTTAGTTCTTGCCAAAAAGGGTCTTGGTGTACAGATGGACGTTACAGCATCTTCTAATGTCACGTCACCTTCGGGGGAAACAGATTTCGATAACTTGCAATTTCGAAACGGTACATATACGGTAGGAGTCGGTGCGGATTTACCTTTAGATCAGATCGCAGAGCGGAATAATTACCGCAGGGCGTTAATATCAATGCAGTCTGCACAGAGGGGTTACGAAGAAGATGTTGAAAATATAAAACTGGATGTACGTCAGGCTTACCGTAATCTTGTCGAATCGACCCAGAGTTATGAAATTCAAAAGATTAGTGTGAAATTGGCGGAAAGACGTGTAGATGAGCAGAAAATACGACTGGAACTCGGCTTGGCGACTATAATTGATTTACAGGACTCGGAAGACGCCTTAGTTTCTGCTCAAAACAATTTTACAAATGCTATTATAAGTTATCTTAACGCAAAATTAAGCTTCTATAGAGATATAGGAGTTCTTGAAGTAAAACCAGATGGTATGTGGGAGCGAAGTAAATAATGAGTACAAATAAAGTGAATGTAAATATGTCGGAAAACACAAGTCATCACAAGCCCAAAAAAGGCAGGGCGGGAATGTGGGTATTTATTATTCTTATTCTGGTTGCCGCAGGAGGAGCAGTTTTATGGGCAACTACGAAAATGAATACCCCTGTTGATATGACAAGCGGTACCTATACGGTTGGCAGCGGACCGCTGACAATCACTGTGACCGAAGGTGGAAGTATCAGGGCTTTCAAATCAGTACAATATAAGGTACAGGTCGAGAGAAACAGAGATGTCTCCGAAATCACTATTCTTAGTGTAGTTCCGGCTGGTACATATATCTCCCAGGATGATGTGGATAAAGGCAAGGTATTGGTACAGCTTGACTCTTCAGTTCTCGAAGACAGGCTTGTGCAGGAAAAATTGTCACTTACAAGTGCCGAGGAGAGAGTGACTTCAAGTCAGGAATCATATAGAATTCAATTGATAGATAATGAAAGTTCAATATCAACCACAGAGCTAAATGTAAGATTTGCCTTATTGGACCTCCAGAAATATCTTGGAGCGGAACTGGCGGGACAGCTTGTGAGTGAAGTAGATAAATTGCTTCCGGCTGCTGATTCAAATGAAGTAGGTAA
>CAZMPL010000092.1:4590-11185 GCA_964567805.1 uncultured Pirellulales bacterium
GAACGGAGAATATAAGACTTTCAGATATGATTTCTCCTTTAATCGATAAAATCAAGCAGGATCCTAATGTATTAACAGGTTCATCCGCCTGGCAGCAGTTGAAATCGAGGCAGGATGATATAGTCATAGCTGATGGAAATCTGAAAACTCAGCAGGATACATTAGCTGGTACGAGAAAACTTCATGATGCCAATTATGTCTCTGACCTTGAATTACAGAGAGATGAGCTTACATTAAAGAGCCGTGAATTTTCATTACAGAATTCTAAAATAAATCTGGCTTTATATCTGGATTATGACTTTCCGAAGAGCGCAGAACAATCACTCAGTGATTATATTGAAGCCAGAAGAAGGCTGCAGCGCACATATGCACAATGTCGTTCAAGGGAATCACAGGCTAAAAGCAGTCTGAGCAGTGCCATGTTAACTCGTGATGAGCAGCAAAGTCAGGTAAAGCTGTTAGAGCAGCAAATACTATTCTGCACAATCAAAGCTAAAGCCCCTGGATTAGTTGTTTATGGCGAAGGAAGTCAAAATGATGCAATGAGAATGATGCGCGGAGGCGGCGGAAGGACTACGGGCGGCAGTGGAATAATTGCTGAAGGTGAGTCTGTTTTCCCGGGCCAGACAATTATCTCGATGCCTGACATGTCTTCCATGGTTGCCGAAATTAGTGTACATGAAACAGAAGTCGATAAAGTTCGTTCCGGGCAGAAAGCTACCATAATTATGGATGCTTTCCCTGATATGGTGCTGGATGGTGAAGTTATAGAAGTGGCACCATTGCCGGACCAGTCGAGAGGCATGATGAATCCTGATACAAAAGTTTATCAAACACTGGTTAAGATAAACGGTGAATATGATTTTCTTAAGAGCAGAATGTCCTGTAAAGTTAATATACTTGTTGAGAAGTATGATAACGTAATACAGGTACCTATTCAGGTAGTTGCAAACCGTTTCAGCAGAAAGATATGTTATGTTGTCACTTCAAGCGGTCCGCAGGAACGTGAAGTACAAACAGGTGCTTTTAACGACACGTTTGTTCAGATTAAAAGCGGATTAAAGGAAGGTGAATTAGTATTATTGAATCCGCTTCCATTTACAGATTCTGCCGCAGCGTCATTCCAGCAGAATCCTCCTACCCCGGAAGGTGAAGCTCCTCCGTTAGATCCTAACCAGGGTATGCGAAGAGGAGGACTAATGGGTGGAGCAGGAACCGGATTTGGCGGCGGCAGGGGTGGTGATCCGGCGAATATGACTGATGAACAGAGGCAGCGATATGAAGAAATGATGCGAAGCGGCGCTCGTGGAATGGGAGGCGGTGCAGGAGGTATGGGTAATATGCCTAATGGATTTGGAGCCGGCGTAAGGGGACAGGGAGGAGGCGCAATGCCTTCGGGCGGCGGATATGGCGGCGGCGCTGGAGGATACGGTGATGGTACTGGAGCCAGAAGAGGTGGTGGTATGAGTCCACAAGGTGCTCCAGGTGGAAACTTCGATGGAGCCAATTAAATTACATTAGGAAATAAGGAAACTCGAAAAGTGAGACAACAGTACCAGGATAACCTGAGCTTCAATACAGATAAACCGATCCTCGAAATGAGAGATCTGTGTAAAAGCTACTTTATTGGTGACGGAGAATTAAAAGTATTAAAAAATATTAATATTTCAATTACTCCAGGTGAATACGTAGCAATAATGGGTCCCAGCGGTTCGGGTAAATCAACTCTGCTGAATATGATTGGCTGTCTTGATCGACCGACCAGCGGTGAATATTTCCTTGGCGGTGCGGGTGTTTCTACGCTTGACGATGATGAATTATCCTCTATTCGCGGTGCGCGAATCGGTTTTATTTTCCAGTCTTTTAATCTTATAAGCCAGTTGAATATAATTGAAAATATTCAGGTTCCTATGTTTTACCAGGGATTAACTGAACATGAAAGCGCAGAGCGTGCGGTAGAGTTAGCCAAAATGGTAGGACTGGGACATCGTTTAAAACACAGACCCACGGAGCTTAGCGGCGGCCAGCAGCAAAGAGTCGCGATTGCGAGAGCTTTATCGAATGATCCTTTGATAATATTGGCTGATGAGCCGACAGGTAATCTTGATTCATCAAGCGGCTCAGAAATTCTTGATATTCTGCATGGTTTGCATGAGCAGGGTAAAACACTTATTGCGGTTACCCATGATGAAGGAATCGCCAAAGAGTCAGAGAGAGTAATAAGGCTTTTTGATGGGGTAGTTGACAAAGAAGAGCATAATATAAAAAGGAAGCTACGGTAGATATTTATGTTTTTATATCGTTTAAAACGAACAGTAAAGTTGGGTATTAAAAGTCTCTGGATGCACAGACTGCGTTCTACGCTTACCGCTCTTGGAATTATTTTCGGTGTGTCTTCTGTGATTGCTATGCTTGCCATAGGTGAAGGAGCCAGTGAAGACGCCCAGAAAAAAATCGCGCAGCTTGGCAGTCATAATATCATTGTAAAAACTCAGGATCCTCCTGAGGAAAAATCGGCAACCGGCCAGCAGCAGACATTAAAGGAATATGGTCTTACATATAGTGACGCGGAACGTTTTCGCAGTGCCATACCTAATGTGCAGGTTATTGTTCCGAATCGCCGCATTGCACAGGAAGCACAATACAGGACAAATAGAGCACCGATTGAAGTTGTTGGAACCGTTCCATGGTATCCTCAGATATCCACATTGAAAGTTCAATATGGACGTTATATTAGTGACACAGATGTAAGATATAAAAAAGGCGTATGTGTTATTGATGAAAAAATAGTAAAAGCACTTTTTTCTTTTGATTATCCTATAGGTGAAGATATTAAGTTAGGTACCGACTATTATCGTGTAGTTGGTGTTGCCAGAGAAAAAGATGATACCCCGGAAAGCAGTGAGACATCATCGAGCGGTGCTGCTTCTCAGGCGGGGGCTAATGTTGGAACTATCTATATTCCTCTTACTACCGCGAAGGATCGTTTTGGTGAGACAAGTGTGCAGATGAACTCAACCTCTGGAATGATAATGGAAAAAGTCGAGCTCCAGGAAATTGTTGTTAAGGTTAATGACTTGAGCCAAATCATACCATCCAAACAGAGTGTAGAAACACTATTAAAGAAATTTCACCAGAAGAATGATTATAGTATAACAGTTCCGCTTGAGTTAATGAAGAAACAGCAGGATATACAGCGTATTTTTACTATCGTTCTTGGTTCAATCGCCGCTATTTCACTTATAGTCGGTGGTATCGGAATTATGAATATTATGCTTGCTACCGTAAGTGAGCGCACGCGTGAAATAGGAATCCGCAGGGCACTTGGAGCAAAAAAGAGGGACATCATATTCCAGTTTTTGTCAGAGACATTCATACTGACTGCTGCCGGTGGAATTCTGGGAATTATTCTTGGTCTTGGGATACCATATCTCGTGCAATATTATGGAAATATGCCTACAGTTGTTAAAGGCCGTTCACTGATACTGGCTTTCGGTATAAGTTCAGCGGTTGGAATAATATTCGGATTATATCCCGCATATCGTGCCGCGAATATGGACCCGATTGAGTCACTAAGACACGAATAATAAGTTATTGAAATTATTATTTATTTATTGAATCGTCGGAAGTATTTTCTTTCTTGTTTTTGGAAATGGCACTGCCCAAAGCAATGGCTACCCATATTCCGCTTGCGATTGCTATAAAGGCTCCAGTTATAACGATAAAGAAGACTAACGTTTCCATCTATACTCCCACTTTATTTCTATTCCACAAATGCCCGATGAAATATGCAAGGATTGAAAATGCAAGACCCGGTATAATGACACTTGGTAAAGCAAAATCAGCGGATCGTTTTAAAACAAAAATGAAAACAATCCATAGAGTTACAGAAACGGCGGCACCGATACTCATCGATAAAATGCCGGCTAAAGGTTTTGGGTTTTTAATCCATAATCCCAAAATCAAAGAGGGCAGTATCGCTGGTGTCCAGACCGCATAGCAGGTAAGCAAACCGTTTATAATGTTTTCAACCATCAATGCGCTTATAGCCGCAATGATTGCAATCGCAACGGTTGCGAATCTCCCTGTATTCAAGGAATTGCCGTTTGTTAAGTTTAAAAATGGTCTGACAATATCCTGTGTAAAGGAAACTGCGCCGGCATTCAGCAGAGAGTCAAGACTTGACATTACAACTGAAATCAGGACGACAAGTAAAAGCGCATAGCCGCTCGCAGGCATTACTTTATGAACAAGATTGAAAATGACATCATCTTCGGGTGTATCTGCTGGGATTATTCCTCTGGCCATAATGCCAAGCGACACCATGACCATGAACCAGAATATGCTGAAAATACCAGCAAGTATGAAACCATTTCTCGATACTTTAGTTGATTTGGAAGCCAGGGCTCTGTTTGCATAAGGAGGTATTAGTGTTTCGCCGAGAAGAAGTGCTATGACCAAGCCTATAATTTTAATAATCGAAGTTGAGTCAAATCCTTCTGCAGTAGCTTCATAAGCTTTGTTGAAAAATTCTGTAGAGCCGCCTTTGAGATTATACATGAACACAAGCAACAATGTAATTGGAAGCAGAGTTGCAAAGGCAGTAAACTGGAACGCATCTGTTATGACACTTGCTCTTAACCCTCCGAATGTTGTGTACAATGTAGTGAAACCGACAATAATTGCGACCGCAGACCATTTTGGCAAATGCAGCACATTATTTAAGATTGAGCCTCCGGCTTTCGCCATAACGGCCGAAAAGCCGACACATAAACCTACTGAAATAATACCTGCAATAACCTGACTTCTTTTGTCATATTTCTGACCTATTGCTTCACCGAGTGTATGACAATTTTTCAATTCTCTCAGTTTTGGTGCGACAATGAATCCTACTAAGATGTTTTGAATTGCATAAGCCAGTCCGATAGCAAGGAACAGGTAGCCGCTATTAAATCCTTTTCCAACAAATCCGATTGTGAATCCGGGCCCGACATATGTCGCCGCGAGACTGCCGAATACCAATGCAAGCGGAAGTGAACGTTTAGCGAGTGAAAATTCCTCGAATTCGTGCGCAGTCCTTGCGCGCAGTGCAACGAATGTTAATATGATAACATAAGCTATGACAACAGTAACAGAAATAACTGTTTCCACAGTTCCGAGTCCTAAAAATAAAAATTATAAGTGCCTAAAATGCCGAAAGTGACTAAAGTTTTATTTGAATATGTCTTTGTTTAACTTTAGTTCACTTTAAGTACTTTAGCTCACTTAAAGAATAAGCTTTACTCACGTTTTTCCTGAAACATCTCCTCCTCCAATTCATTGATCGCTGTATTGAGTTCAGCTTCAGTACGGATCCATCCGAATCGAGAATCAACAAGAAACGTACTGTACCATTGAATTATATTATGCGAGAAATCCGCATCCCTGCAGTAGATTCCGAAGGATATTTCACCTGCATGGGAACCAGCTTTTTTCGGTATTTGAGGAAATGCAAGAAGAACAGACGTTCTTGTTAAAAGAAATTCGATATCTGAAACCTGGCTGTTGTAAATTCTAAGTCTGCCTGTTTCTATCGCATCCGGGTATCTTCTGAATAAGTGTCTTGCTGCGTTAGAAAATCCATGTATACTCAAATTTAAGGCACGATGTACTCTTACATCAGGATAATCCTCGATAACTTCATAAAGAGTACTGAGGTAATCGTCAACCGGCTGTCTTTCACCTTCGAACAACATGCAGGTCCAGACTTCCCCATTGCCGGTCGCGTCGAGCTGTTCCTGCAGCATGTTCCTTGCGAAAGTATATGTTTCTCTTCGGTTTCCCAATACTTTCAATTGTTTTTGTGTGAGCATTCTCGCCCATTCCGGCATATCAAAAGGCATTGTGTCCGGCGGGCAGATTCCGAGCCTTGTTAGAAGCTTGAGAAATTGTTTTTCCGGTGAACCGAGAAATCTTCTGCCCAGAACGCTTCCTACATTTCCATTACATTCCATGCCGTATTGTTTGTGGTATCCGAAAGAAAGAAGATATACATCAAAACCTCTTGATACAAGCGCAGTTTCCAGTTCAGTAATCAGATAAACAGCCTGTTTCTCCGGCGCTTTATCAATCGATAAATGAACATTCGGGCATAATACAATCGGTCTTTTACCTATCATTCGCAAAATAGAATCGAATTCCGCTACGGCTTCTTCGATTTCATCTTTGCTATCGTACATTTCTACGCAAACAAACGCCAGTAATACGTTTTCAAAACTTTTCCGGGTTTGCTGCGGTGAAATCATTGCAGGGTCTATTCTTGAAGACGGTATCTTGTCTTCGAAGTAACACGAAGAGCATTGGTGACAATCTATAATCATATTTTTTACTCAGTTGTATGCGATTCGTCTTTTAGTTTGATATTTGTTTTCCTTGCAGAACTTTTGTTTTGTCTCGTATGAGATGCTCCCCTTGCTTTTTTTATTCTTGATACGATATTCGCGTTGACACGTGACATGAATAAACCCACGTCCGCTGTAACCGCTTTTTCAGCGAAAGCTGTACTATTGAGTATTCGTACGATATCAGTTGCGTCCCAGAACTCACTTGAAGAGGC
>CAZMPL010000093.1:0-11145 GCA_964567805.1 uncultured Pirellulales bacterium
CAGCCAAATTCTCGCGAATTGCTCAGGCTTTCTGCCAAGGTCAACCTGACTTTCAAAAAAGTCACCAATAGCCTGATCATCAAATATAAAACTTACAGAAGTGACCTGCTGTTTTATAATGATAAAATCCTTTACAAACAATAAATCATCAGCATCAGTTATTCCAAAACCTGCAACTTCGTTATCAGTCATATCACGCATGAATATCAATTTCGTCCATGCTGTCGGGCTGAACCGAAGCAGCGGCTTCTGATTTCTTTGAATTATCTTCCTGTTCTTCATCTTCATTTTCCTTTCTTTGTTCTTCACAATCCGGACATAATCCTTCTTCAGTTAAACAATCCTTACAATATATTTCCTCGCATTCTTTGCATTTAGCAGAACAACGCTGGCAGACAGGTTCCTCACAGGAGGGACATTGAGAAGCGCATCCAAGGCAAATCGTGGTATCACATTTCTGGCAGTATGTCGAGCACTGATCACAAAACTCATTGTCACAGTATTCGCAGTAGTAAGATTCGTCACCAGATACTGAATAGCCGCAGTCATAACATGAGCGACCTTCCCAATCTTCCAGACGAATATATGGGCTGCCTGGATTATAGGTCTGCAGAATATTTGTGATTATCGTGAAAAAATCACAGAACCTTCCATCTTCTAATGCTCTTCGTATAGAGACATGGCCTTCACCTTCACAGAGAGTTTGCGAGCTAACATGAGGATGTGTAACATTGTCATCAGATCCGGCAGGATTCGGTTCAAGTGCAATTACTTTATATGGTGCGTATTCGTAGAGTGTACTGATCTGCTCGATAAACAGCCTTATCTCAAAAGATCCTAAATCAATTTCCTCCAGAGTAATAGGCTCTGTTATTACAGAGATTGTTCTATCCTTCAGATCAAATTGATATTCACCAAGCTCCTGATCTATCTGGGATAGTTCTGCAAAAATATCTGAAAGCTTTGGCAGCTTAGGTTCATCTATATTGATAAACTCTTTGAATCTCTGAAGCTGATATGTTAAGTCATTGAGATTCCTGCTGACTCTCGTTCGTATCTTTTCAGCAGAACTAAACCAGTTTTTCTCAACCGCCTTATAGAACAGATGTGAATCTTTGATCGAAAAGGAGCATCTGTTTCCAAAATCACTGAATTTATTCTGAATCTGCCTCAATCTCTGCTTTTTCAGCTCATAAACAGCATCCAAAAGCAGGCTTGAAAGTTTGTAAATATTTTTTTTATTTTCCATAAAAACCTCTTGCGCATAAAAAAGCCTCTGCCTATAATTGATATAAACAGAGGCTTACGGTTAATGTTGACTTTAGTGTGGCCTGTTATGCAGAAACAGTTCGCGCACCCTCCACCTTTGTGGGAGTTATTGTCACTCGGTCGTTTTCCTGCAAAACATAATCTCTCGGTACCGGCTGACGATTGACCCTGATAAGATAGTCTTCTGCATTTTCACCTGACATTTTCTGTGTGAAGAGTTTTTGAATAGAAGTATTTTCTTCAACTTCCAAATAATTGGCAAATCCATTAAACTAAATACGAACCTCGCGGTTCGCACTCGTCTTCAAAACCGTACGTGAAAGTTTCCCTTCATACGGCTCCTCAGTTAAACGTTGCATCTTTGTGCAAACTTCTGATTGTAGTAACACAATGCTTGTGAACAAGCGTCATATTGTCCCTGAGGAAATTCTTATTATTTCCATCGAGATGTAAAAGTGCCATCTCGTCATCAGGGCAGAAGTGCAATCCGCAACCAGAACATACACCATCTTGTAGCCTCAATCTAATTGCTTTGCTTTTAGGCATATCCGGGTATTGTCCCAATCGCTGACTCCAGTAAACCCAATCGCCATCGTAAGGGCTTTTATTTACCCTCAAACCCACGTGTCGTCTGATAGGTATTTCCGGTAGTCGTACCAGTTTAATCCGGTTACGAACACCAAAATCCCATTTGTCATTAAATGACCAGTATTTTCGTACTATCCATTTATGACCTTTATTGGGATGACGATAGTTTGCCCAGGCACTAAGCTGCTCAAAGATTAGATTATCTAATCTTCCAAACACATCTTTCGAAACAACCTTGGAGTAATAATTACCCCAGCCTCGTATTACAGGATTAAGCAGGTTTATCAGCATAATCTGACTCACAGCCTGATTAGACTTGAGTATCTGCTTAATCTTTTGAAGCAGTCGCTTCTGAGATTCTTTACTTGGCCTGATGCTTGGAGTAAAGCCGGTAGGTTTTCCTGTTTTAGGAATCCTTATGCAAGACGATTCTTTTCTTGGATACTGACGAATGTTGAATCCGAGGAAATCAAATCCAACCTGTCCATCATGTTCTTCCAACGTATGTACAATCCTCGTTTTGCTTGGCTTCATCTCCAGTCCCATTTGTTTTAACCATTCTGATGCTATTTTCTGGGCTTTTTCAACTGACCATTTGTCCCTATGTAAAATCACAAAATCATCCGCATATCGAACAATTTGTGGTTTCCATCGTACATTAAGGTTTTCTTCCTTAATGAATCGGTTTTTAGGGAAGTGGTCTCTAACGGCTTCTTCAAGTCCATGAAGTGCAATATTTGCCAGAAGTGGAGATATTACTCCACCCTGAGGTGTGCCATCTTCAGTAGGAAACAATGTTCCGTTGTCGAATACACCTGACTTTAACCATGCCTTGATTACCCGCCTAAGCTTAGGAAATGTCCCAAGCTTATCCAATAGAGCTTCATGGTTTATGTTATCAAAGCATCCGGAAATATCAGCATCAAGTACCCATTTGGGTACGAGCCGTATTTGACGATAAATTGCTTCGATAGCATCGTGACATGACCTTGCAGGCCTGAATCCAAAACTGTTGGGCTCGAATTTAGCCTCCCATTCCGGTTCAAGTGCCAATTTAACAAGTGCCTGTCTCGCACGGTCTTCTATAACGGGGATACCAAGAGGACGTTTCTCATCTTTACCGGGTTTGGGTATCCATACCCGACGTAATGGTTTAACTCTGGTATCATAAGGATTTTGCAGAATTTTCTCTGCGAGCTTCAGCCTTTCTTTTGCTTTTAATGACGATAAGCCGTCTATACCTGCTGTATGCTTGCCTTTGTTTTCCTGCGTTACCCTTCGTACCGCTAAAAGCGTCGCACTATGGGACTTCAATAGTAGCTTCTGGAGTCTGTGGACTGTTTCTGTATCACCACAACTTGAAGCTCGATAGATACGCTTTTGAAGCTTGAATACATCAACTTTGGCTTTACGCCAGTCAATGGTACTCCATCCATACCTTTTTGTGTTCATGGCATTTTAACTCCTATTAACTATTTCTATCATACATTTACCGTGCTTCCGTCAGCATATCCTTCGGCTTTCCCGAAGGCATTAGCTTCTGAAGCAATCTCTCCCGCTGTAAAGCTTGCGGATGACTACCTGCTCAAGCTACGCACTTGAGAGCCTTACAGGGGTTACTGCGTTCCTGATTTCCGTTTTATGTTGGATTTAGGACTCTGCTGTCTGCCGGGATGGTTATGAGAGTGTTACCGAAACAAGGCGGTACATGTTCGGCTCTCCATCCTTTCCCATTTTGGGAGCAGGCTTGACAATCTGGCTAAGCCCACACAACGTGACGACAGTTCAAGTACAGATTCGTATTCCTGTCCATATCCAACTATGCTTGACGGGATTCCCGACCAGATTCCGAGTTACCGTCTTTAGTTCCCCGCTTCATACTGATGATTGTCATGTCATCCGCATGGGGGAACGCTGTCACCTCAACACCTAAGGGGAAGGAATCGCACCTTCACGGAAATCAAGTTGCTAAGCCAACGTCTGACTTAGCTGTCTTTCCTCTTATGTAATAAGCTATCACACAAGTTTAAGACAAACACATCGCACGCCTCCGACGTTATTTATATACATGATTCTCATAGTAATTATCCTTTCAATTAAGTTTGTTATTTCTTGATTTTTTACATAGTGACATTTCATTTACAGTTAATTATTTTCTGGCGGGCTGCGCGCAGAATATCTTCTTATAAGCATAATATTTCCTTTCTGTTTTTAATTAGATTTGAATTTAAGATTGTTTTGCTATTTTTCGGGTATGCTTAGCAATAGCGTTCCTTGCCTGCTGTACTTCCTCAATATCGCTAAGATTTACCTGGTTGTCCATTCTGTAAAGCAGGTCCATCGTATAAGAAGTAATGTTCTTACATGCTTCAAGAAGCTCTGTTGCAGAATTGGAGTTATTAGTTTCATTGCATTGAGTGTGACTTGCAGAGTAAAGTGCCTGCAGTACAGACTCAATATCTTCTCTTGCCTGTTCTGCAACACGAATGGCTCCATTTAAAGTACCTTCACCACCTTCGACTATTTCCGTTACGATGAACTTAAATAAACCATCTCCGATATTTTCATTAGTGACTTTTGCCAATAGAGTCTCTATGTTTCGACAGTCCGTATCCGGATCGATAGGCAATAGGTCACTGTATGGGTAAGCTTCATAAATGATCCGAGCGATATTTGTTTCTTTTTTAATTTCAGTTATGATTTTATCTTTCAAAATTTACACTGGAATTTCATTTGTTGAATTACAGGATTTTTCACGGTTTAATAAGGATGCTGCATTTAATTTGATTTTCTGCAAACATTTCTGCTGGTCAGAATTAAGGCAGGTTGAATACTTATCCGCAATCTTAAGCAAATACTCATAGGCTGCTTTATCATCCTGTTTATGTGACATTATACAGGCTGTAAGACTAGCGCCATTCCAGATTCCTCCTATCATACACCCTGTGAAAACCTTTCGTCCATGTTCGGCCAGATATTCTGCAGCCTTGCAGTATTCATGCCTGCGGGATTCCTTAGCATTTTCGAGATCAATGATCTTCGCCTCTTCATTACTAATATCATCGAAGACAAGTAACCGCAGTTTCCCTTGCCATATTTCAATGCCGATTGGATATTCTTCGCCATCCATCACACATTTTTCACCATAACCTTCGGGCTGAATCCATATCTGGCCGCCTTTAAATAAAATATTCATTTTTATTTCAACCGGTTCTGATTCGGAGCACTGCTCCTTAATTATTGTTGTATATTTGTTCCCCGGCATAATCTGTTCCTTTCATTTATTATCTACAATTACATAGTCAGTAATCTCGGTATCTAAAATATCAGCGGCAGTTGTAGTATCATTAACCTGATAGCCCAGTTCGTTGATCACTTGAGATATCTCGATGACCTCATTTACCGACATTACAACGCGCATCTCAAGTTTGAGTGTGACTTTTCTCATAGGGATCTCCTAAAGTTGGCTATTAAGTTTCAGGATTTACACCGACTTCTTCAATGAACTTGAGAAGTTTCGATAAATCCAATTCCTCAAATTCCATATCAATAGTCGAATCCTGATATGTCCCGTCAAACCACTGATTAATAGGATTTTTAGGCAGCTGAATCAGGATTCCTTCAGCTTCCACAGCTAAATGTTTGAGTTTTTCAGCAATGACTTGACGACGCTGTAATTCATCCCACTCATCTGTAACCGGCTCTGGGTAACCAAGGATATCCTTCAATAGTTCGATCTCACTGTTAAACTGACGTGACTGCTCACCTCCGATATCTATACTTTCAAGTACCTGCTCTACTGCTTCATATAATCTATTAAGCATATTTTTTATCCTTTCAAATCTTTTTACTAAGGTCGATTTTCTTAACATTGCCTTTGTGGTCCATTACTTCCAGCACAGGTGGCAAAGAATCAGGATCAATCATTATCTGATGAGTAAGTTTTGCTGCTTTCAGAACATCTACCGAATTTACATCGATAACATAAATCACTCTGAATAACGGCTCATCATTTTTTTCTGCCGGCGGCGGCTGAATATGAAATGTTCTGCTCATTTCGATTCCTCCTGAAACATATCCGGTGCAATTTCTTCGAGAGTCTTCGGCTTGAACCATAAATCGCGCTCGATCGGAAGTCCCATCGGACCTGTAATACTTTCCAGTTCTGAAAGGCTGAAGTAGCCAAGCTCTTTTTCAAATCCTTCCACGAGCCCGAAAAAGGTATCATGACCATCGAATTCGGTTGCCAGCCATGTCCAACTTGAGCTGGGACAGAAGAATTTCGCATATACAACAGCCTTACCGCCTTTGCCATCTTGGGAATACAATGGTGAAAGAATATCACGAATCTCCTGCGGCAGCAGCTTCATTCCCCTGACTTTGTCGTTAGACAATACCTTCTTGGCCTGCTCAACAGCAACTGTATTGCCTGTTGAAATTGCATTTTCTTGAGGTATGCCGCATGCAGATGCCATACTATATAAGAAATTTGCCATATTCTCAGCCTGCTTCTTTCTATCTATCGGATCTGACTCACAAGCGGGTATTGGTGGAGTTAAAATCTCGACCTGGTCAGGTTCGAGCTCAATTACAACTCTTCCATTTTGTGCATACCACTCCCAATATGGATATGATACATAATCTACAGGTTCTCTTCCTGCTGTCATGTCACCAACTTCACCAGTTTGTACTGTTGAAAAACCTTCCATGTACTTTTCAGCTTCTTGTGCATTTGAAGTTTCACCATCTCCCCGAAGCCTTACCTTCGCCCCGCGAATATCCCTGTGAAAATCACCACTCAGGTCAAAAACAATCCTTTCTTTAATTCCGGCAAATCTCATCCAGCCAGTAACTTTTCCTAAAACTCTATTGTCCAAAACTCCTTCAATAAAACAATCTGTTCGTCTCCAAGCCATAATTCTCACCTTTGTCCTTTCTTTAATTTGATGTGTTTTAAAAACAAAAAAGCATCCCATGGGGGATGCTTGAACGATTTACGACTGTGATTTGTATTAGCTTTAGTAAGGCGGTATTACTGTCTCTATTCTGCCGTCATTGAAGAGAATCTCCAGAATCCCTTCACTTGTAACAGAAATCCTTTTCCACTTATCATGTAAGCTGTACTGCCTGCACATCAAGTAAAATATTTCCTGCCGCATGGTCTCGTATGGCCCAATAAGTGTATTCCAGAACTCATCGAGGTCTTTTTCAAAGATATACTGCTGAGTTTCATAGCAGTCGCCTTCTACATTGAAGCCGCCTAAATGGTACCAGATATTATCAGAGCCAAGTACATCTCTCGCTTCTTTAGTCACACAGACAATATGGTCACACCATTGATATTTACCTCTATTTTGTATTTCAATAACTGCCATACAAACATTACTGGTAAAAGCTTTTCCATCGGATGTATGAACTGTAATTGACAGCTTATCAAAACATGCCAACTCCTGTGACAATATCTCCTGACGCAGCAATTCTTTGCTGGTTTTAACTTCCACACTCATAACCTTCGGCAGTTTGCTCCAGCTATATCCTATATAACCTTTATCAATAGTCACCGGTACAAAAGGTGTACCTTCAAATTTACCAAGAGCTGCCAGCAGATGTGCGTTAACTTCGGCCAGGTCATCACAAAGCTCATTGCCTATACACAGATAGCAATCTTCAAGTCTGAAATCCTTCGGCATGGTAACTTCTACCACCTGATTATATTCATCGTCAATCAGACCTACCCTGAATTGCGGCTCTGCCTCTGGCAGTTCAATACCAAGCTCTTTTGCACGCAGGTATTCTTCATAGTAAAGTGTGTGAGTTTTCTGCTTCTGGTAATATTTAAAATACTCTAACTCCATTGCATTCTTTAATTTCTGTAAAGCTGCGTTTTCTACAAGCATTGTCCTTGCAGGAAGCATCAGGCGTAAATCTGTCTGGTCTGCAATATCAATCAGTATTGTCAAACCGCGGCAGTTTTTGTTGGGCCATCTATCAAGCTGAACTACCTGGCCATGGAAATTGACAAGTACTCTTCCATAATAATAATTCGATGTCCATTCCTTGTGATATTTTGATATTTCAGTTACTACTTCAATCCTGCAGCCGGGATTTGCATAATATACTGCTTCATCGCTGCAAAACGGCATCTGGTGGCAATACTTGCCGTCTACAACAACGCGAATATTGGCAAAAACCGCGTGTTTTTCAACGAGCTCCATATCCCAGGGGGTTTCATCTTTGAATTTTACTATAGTACCTTTTATAGCTTCCCTGATTTGTATCACTTTGACCGGCTTGCCTGTCCAGCCGTCTTTATCGATAACAGTCTTCCTGTTACCAGAAATTATTGTAACTTCTCTCGGAGCCAGACTGAATAATCCAACTCCTGCCGGGTCTTCTCCAGCTTCCATCTTCTCATCCCAGCCGCTGCCACCTAAATCAAGCAGCTTCTGGAAATCATCAATACCGCAGCCGTTATCCTGAATGGTTACAAATCCATCCTTGTTTGCAATCCTTACTTCTGTTGCTTTGGCTCTTCTGGCATTCTGGATGATTTCAATTATCCTGCCTTCGATTGTTCCTGTAAAAAGTCTGTCTGCCTTGCTTAGGAGCCTTGCGTTTACTTTTGCACAAATAGTTTGCTGTTTCATAATTGTTTGTCCTTTCTTTAGCCTGTTATCATATATTTCGTTTTGGAATACCAGGTATTCTGGTATTTCATCAATGGAATACCCTGATTTGGAAAATAGTTGTCACTAAGAGAATTGATTCTGATGCTGTTATAGCAAGAGGTTGTTTCCTAACCTTTATTGCTTGTCGTTTGAATCGCAGTTTCTGGAGTGTCACTTCTTAACTATGTTTTATCAAAAACACAGAGTAGTTATTAGTGGATCAAAAGTGCTTAGGCACTGAGCGATTTTAGGTATGAAACCAATTGTTTATTTAATATATCTTGCAGAAAAACTGTGTATATAAAGATTCAACTGATTTGCTATTCGATATATGAATCAGTTGAATTTTTATAAATCTCGAATATGATTTAATTGATATGATACAGGAAGTAAAAATTTTAGATGAACAAGTTGAAGATATAAAACTATCAAAGAATTAATTGCCTATTTGGAAAACAAGATAAAAACTCATACTTATTCAAATAAAATCTTAAATCGATAAAATTTTATAGTTAGAAAAGAATAGGAATTACAAGAGAAAATATGTCATAAAATGTTTTGCTGGTAGTTTTTGGCACCCGTACTTACATTGCCCATTGACACCAATTTTAATCTAAGCTTGTTTATTAAAGCTTTTTCTAGAAGTCCAAAGACTACGTCGGTCTATTTGTCACCTTCTGCTGAGAAAATGGCCGAGGCATATAAACAAGCACGCTTTAATAAGAATATCCAATAGGGATTTGTTTATAAGGGCTAATCCTGAAGATATATCCCTTCAGATGAAAGCTAAGAGCAGAAGGATTACTTTTTATTTTTTATTCTGTGAATTATTTTACTGGATGACAATATCATCAATCCATGCCGTATCTTCTCCTTCTGAAGTAGATTCATCCTTTTTGTATTCCCATTTTAGAGTATGAGTGCCAGGAGTTACCTGATATGACACTTGTTCCCAGTCTAAAAGTCCTGACCATGCATCTGTTGCTACATTATCAATATAAAATATTAATATATCATAAAATCCCTGTTCACAAGATACTTTTCTCCAGAAACTAATATTTCCTTCCAGGATGTTTATGGTTGCTTCCAGAATAGAGCTTTGGCTATGACTGATATCTCCGGACTTCACACTATAGTTGCCTTTATGAGAATCATCACTTATTATCCATGGAGAATCTCCAGAAGTTGTAAAAGGCTCCTCTATCTGGCCGTTTTCAAAGTATCCTCCGGCTTCAAAAATGATTTTCACTGTCATAAAATCTAATGATTTGTAATCGCTTACAACAAACGTAATAGGGTATGTAACGGATTGCTCTGGAACCCAAAGTAATTCTTTTTCATAAAATATTGCATTATCTGGTAAGCCAAGAGCCATATATACCAGTCCATCGCTATCATTTTCGACAGCAGATATTGAAAAGCTAAACAATTCATCAACGGTAGCGTATTGGTCATTAATAACGTTGAATAAAGGTACAGTATTATTTGAATCTTTCGTCCAATTACCTTCAAAAAATTTCAAATCATTCACATCAACTACCCCATCAAGGTTCAAATCAACACTTAGCGGCACATCATTGGAATCCCATTTATTTGCCAATAGCAATACATCATCCCAATTAACAACATTATCGTTATTCAAATCTCTGCAATCACCAGTTTTGGATAATGACATACTGGCTTGGGCAGTGCCGCTATAAGCACCCATATTCACTCTTTTACCATGCGGCCATATCTCTGCACCCAAATTTGAATTTGGATCTCCCGCATCGATACATAAGCTTGTAGTCAGGTCATCTACCCAATTTAAGTTATCTGTATTCCATCTTCCAGCTTCAGACATCAAATGATAATCACCGCCAATCCAGGTTGCATTAGAATCATTAGGTTCAACAATAAGCGCTGTATTATCCACATGTACCCAGTAACCAGAATTATAGAAGCATGGATCTATATCGAGATTAGTTAAGCCAGGCCAGCCGCCTTCTATATCACAATAAGTAATATTAGGATCTGATTCTCCATTAAGTAAAATCTCCTGAGGCATGTTATCATACATGATACAATTAACGAAGACGGTATTGCTATTCGATAAATACAATCCCGCACCGTTTGGATCGCTATAGTTTCCACTGATAGTGCAATTAGAAAATTTTGCATTACCATTAGCGCAGTAAACAGCTCCACCTCTGCCATTAGTATCAGATATACCTTGTGAAATCATAGCCCTGTTCCCAGTTATCAAACAATTGTTAATCGTAGGACTGCTGTTTTCACATTTAATGCCGCCAGCCAATTCATCTAAACCTCGGGTAATAACAAATCCTTCTAATATGCAGTTAGAATTTTCTTTCTTGCAGAAAGTAACCGCTGTATCAAGGTATTTGGCATCTATAACCGGATAAGTTTTTGTATGGTTAATATTTGAATCAAAACCTGTTACCCGGATATTCTTGCCGTTAAACTTAATCGTTTCTAAATAAGTTCCCTCTCGAACAACAACAGTAGCTCCATCAAGTGCTATATCGATAGCCTCCTGGATCATATCAAAAGGATGTTCATTTGTACCATTCTCATTGGGATCACTAAGCTTAGAATTGAATGGGGCAGGGTCAAATGG
>CAZMPL010000094.1:0-11133 GCA_964567805.1 uncultured Pirellulales bacterium
TTCGTCAGGCCGCCGCTCGCAGTCTTTCTCAAAATTCAATCTATTATGAACCGGGAAATTTGACTGATGAAGATTTCGCAAAAATAACATATCTAAGAGTTCATCCTGTTGAGTTACACGTTTTAAACAATAACCGGAATGTAAATCCAGGATCTTCCAGTAGCCTTCTTGAATTTACAGATATTAAAATGCTTGAGAAATTGACAAATCTCAGAGAACTCGAGCTAATTGTAATACATTATCCGCAAAATAAAATTCCAAAATGGATGAGAGCTTTAGGAAATCTCGGCATTCATAATTTGAGGAACAGATTTAATATCGATTTGAAACCGCTTGAGAATTTAACCAATCTTAGAAAACTTGATTTGTCACAGTCAGATTTTAGAAATATTGAGCCGCTTACGCAACTGCAAAATCTGGAAGAGCTAAATCTTACTAAAACTAAAGTCTCTAATATTAAACCTTTAAGGAAACTTAGAAATCTAAAACGTCTTTATCTAAGAAGATGTGAAGATATTTCAGATGAGCAAGTCGAGGATTTACTGAAGGCACTTCCTGAGTTGAAGATATACAGATGAACTTCCGTCATTGTGAGAGAGGCAAAGCCGAACACGGCAATCTTCGTTTTAATTAATGGAAGATTGTGGCGCAAGCCATCCCAGCGACTTCACTCCGTTCGCAATGACAGTTATGCAGGACGCGATACATCGCACCACTTCAGCTAATAAATACCCCAAGTACAATCAAATAAATCTTGCGGCGAATTCGAATATTCTGTAAAGTATAACACCGTAGATTAAACGTTATGAAATACGTATAAGTACGAAAGATAAATAATATGCTGTTCAATGGCAAGGTTAAATAAAGCACCTTCTTTGGAGGATTCACAGACATGAACACGAGAACCAGTTTCGTAATAATTCTTTCTCTGGCACTTCTTCTTCCAGTAATAATGATGCTAGCAGTGCAAACACACGCAGGCCAAAATTCAACTCAATCAAGACCGAAAGGCCCGGGAGACATTTACACCGCCGCGGGCTTTACATGTGTTACCGCACACAGTACAACAAGAGCATTGTTTGCTTCTTATAACGGCCCGCTCTACCAGGTCAAACGTGATTCGGACGGCGGGACATTAGATATCGGGATTGTTCAGCCGTCCGCGACAGATGCAGGCGGCTATGCAGACGCGGCGGCCCAGGACGCATTCTGTGCCGATACAGTCTGCTGGATTACAACTATTTATGACCAGTCCGGCAAAGGTAACCATCTCGTACAGGCACCTCCCGGAAGATTCATAGGTCCGGCTAAAGGCGGATTCAACACCCTGCCGATTGCGGATATGGCACCTATTACAATCATGGGACACAAAGCATACGGAACCTACATCATGCCGGGCATGGGTTTGCGAAATAACAATGCCGCCGGTATGGCGATTAATGATGAGCCGCAGGGAATTTATATGGTCTTCGACGGCACGCACTATGACAGCGGCTGCTGCTTCAACTACGGCAACACATCAACGAACAGTACAGCCGTGGGAACAGGCACAATGGACACGGTTTATTTCGGCATCTCGACCACATGGGGAAGCGGCAGCGGAAACGGGCCGTGGATTATGTCCGATATGGAAGCGGGTTTGTTTTCCGGATATAACGCAAGACAAAATCCAGCGAACCCGACAATTGATTCATGGCGATTTGTAATGGGTACAGTCAATGGAGGCGGCGGAAACCAGTGGGAGATTCGCGGCGGCAATGCACAGGAAGGGACACTCACAACCTTCTACAAAGGACCTCGCCCCGGTTCGAATGAAAACGACAGTTATTTTCCAATGCACCGCAAAGGAGCAGTCCAGATGGGTAACGGCGGTGACAACGGAAACGGCTCAGCAGGTACTTTCTACGAAGGCATTATCACAACCGGATATCCGCCTGAAGAAGTTACAAACGCGGTACACGCCAATATAGCAGCCGCAAAATATAACGCTCCAAGTGTCACTCTGTCACGCATCAAGACATTCACACCAAAATCCATTCAAGATGTCACTGTGACATTTACAAATACTAAAGAAGTACCTGTAGAAAATGTCATATTAAGTATTAATCCGCCAACTGGATGGGTTCATGTAAAAGAAAGTACTTCCGAATCACCTGATACTATCGCAGCACCAGGTACAAGTGAAAATGCGGCATTCACTGTCAGCCCGTCTCCTATAATGGCAATTATTAAACAATACACAGCCGGTACAGTCGCACCGGGTGAGACCAAGAGTGCAACCTTCCCGGTTACTACAGAATTGTTACCCGTAATTAGTGACGGGACTGGAATGATTTTTGGATTAAGACCATTCGTCGGAAACATGGTCGGCAAAGCTGAGTGGACAAATCCTACTACTGGGCAGAGACAATCTCAAACAACATCCCAGAGAATAAGAACTGTTTTCCCAGTCAAAATCAACGAAGTGCGTTTAAGCACGAGCAGTAATCCGACAAACCAGTTTATCGAACTTTACAACGCGAGTGACAGCGAAGTGGATATTTCGAACTGGAGTATTATAAACACCAAGAGCGAGTGGGCTTCCGTCAAACTTGCCACAATCCCGAACAATACTAAACTCGCGTCTAAAGGTTTCTACCTGCTTGGTCTTGCCAGCACAGGACTGGCAACAAATGTAAACGCGGGTACAGACACTATCAATGTTATGAGTACAGCCGGATTCGAAGTCGGCCAGAAAATCGATATTGACGGCGAAACCCGCACAATTAAAAGCTTGGGCACGCCAGCGGCAGCTATGACAACACTGTTTATTCCGGTATCCACGGGACCATTTCTTACATTCCCGGCAGGTACGACAAATCTTCCAGTTACTAACGCGGCAGGATTTGAAGCTGGTCAGAAAATCGGGATCGATATCGGAGGCAACTACGAAGTCGCTACTGTCACCGAGGCTGGCAAATCGTCAACGCAAACAACCCTGTCGGCTGAAGCAAAAGCCGGTGACACGACTATCAAACTTGGCTCTGTCTCCAATATTACAGTTGGTGACACATTAACAATTAGCACAGGCTCGCGCAAAGAGCTTGTCAAAGTTAAAAGCATCAGCATTTCCAATGCAGCTCCCGCAGTTAGTGGACGCGGCGGATTCGGAGGCGGCAGAAGAGGAGGCGGAACACCAGGTGACGTAGAGTTAGCCGCCCCGCTTAAATTCGACCACATGCTGGCCGTTGACGTATCAGACCCGGGAACTGGAATCAGCTTTACTCCGGCGACGAAATTCGCACACAAGAGCGGCGATGCAATACAGGCATTAGGCAGCGGTATAACTCTCGACAATGCGTTAAGCAAGAGTCACGAATACGGCGCACCAGTTATTAATTCACAGGTCACTACAGCAGGTTACCAGGGAACACCAACACCAAATCTATGGTATGGCGGCCCGCTCTCGACAAGTGCAGGCTCAATTGCTTTAATGGACGCCAGCGGCAAGGTAGTCGTTGACGCTATGGTTTACGGCTCACAGCAGAGCAATTCAAGCGCAAATGGAACTATAACAAGCCCGGAACTTGCCATACTTGAAGGCGACCAGAGTCAGGGCGGATGCATTGTCGTTGCTCCAAGCGCAGGGCGCGGCGGTTTCGGTGGAATGGGAATAATGCGCGGCGGCTCTACTGCAAGCGAAACCAATAAAAGCCTCGGACGCTTCCCGGACGGCGAAGATACAGACAGCAACTGCAACGATTTCCAGATACAGAGCAACGGCACGAGCCTTTCGCTCGCTTCGGCCGCGGGTACAAACAATATCAAAGTTGCCAGCGTTGCAGAGTATAGCACGGGACAAACAATTATTATTGATTCGGGCGAGAATCGTGAGGAAGCAGTTATCGCGACAGTAGGCACCGCAGGCGGCACAACAACAAACGCCGCAATAGAAGCCGGTGTAACCACTATTGCAGTAGCAGGAACAGAAGGCTTCAGCGTTGGTCAGACCATCACAATCGGCAGCGGCACGATTAGTGAGACGGCAGTTATCGCTTCTATCCCCGGCGGCGGCGCACGCAGCAGCAGAGGCGGCATGGGCACAAACAGAGGCGGCCAAGGCGCAGCTTCTACAATCACTGTCACCAAGCCGCTTACTATTTCACACGATATGGGCGTGCAGGTTACTGGAACCGGTATCACTTTAAAAACAGCATTAACCAAAGCTCATAACAGCGGTGCACAAATTGCAGGCAACGATCCAACACCCGGTGCGACCAATCGATATAGCAGTAGACCTTAATAAGAACTCTGGTTAACTGATTTAGATGATAGTAGTTAGAACTGTTAATAACAATAAAGCTTAAAGCTCCGCGGTATCTCAATCAATAAGCCGCGGAGCTTTCCTTAACCTCAGCAAAAAGAACTTTGCAAAACTGATAAGCTAGCGCACTCTTTTTATGTTTATTTTTTCAGTTTAGTATTATATATTCAATTCCATAAAAAAAGTCCTATAAAACCTAAATAAATAAACTTATTTTATTGACAAGCCTAAAATACACAATATACTGGATTTCAATATTCGGGATATTTACGTAGTGATATTGAAATAGTATATTGCAGCTCTTAAACAAGGAAAGGAAAGAAAAATGAAAAAAATAGAAACAATCATTATTAAAACGGTTCTTTTTATTCTTTTAATTAACCAATGTTGTTTAGGATCAATAATTACAGTGAATCCTGATCCAAATGCAGGTGCGAATTTCACAAGTATTCAAAACGCAATAAGCTCTGCCAAGCATTATGATACTATTCAAGTTAGTCCGGGATTTTATTCTGAACACATCAATTACCTCGGGCGACTTATTTCCATAACCAGTACTGATCCTAACGACCCCAATATTATAGCAAATACAATTATTGATGGCGATGGAACTGGAAATATAGTATCTTTCAGTAATGCTGAAAGTAGCAATTGTGTATTAAAAGGTATAACAATTCAAAATGGGGAAGTAGGCATATTATGTAACGGAGTAAATACCGCACCAACAATTAAAAAATGTGTCATAATTAACAATAAAGATGGTATTAGATGTAACAATGGCTCATATCCAGACATCAGTTATTCACAAATTCTTAATAACACCCAATATGGCATTAATGCAGGAGGTGGCTCATTAGAAAATTGCAGGATTTCCGGTAACAGCAAAGCAAATATTTATAACCGTGAAGGAATTATTAAAAATTGCGTAATTAGCAATTGTCTTAATGGGACCGGTCTGATTTTTGATGGTTTTAATGCATATACTGCTATCAGTAATTGTACAATCATAGGCAATTACGGACACGGCATATCTTATAATATAAACACAGGAAAAATTTGTCTGGAAATCAAAAATTGTATTATTTCTTTAAATATGCAATATGGAATCTATCATAAATACGGTAATCAGTCAATAATATCGAATTATAATAATATCTGGGGTAATGTGTTAGGCTCTTTCAAAACAGATTATAACTCATGGGCACTCGGTTCTAATGATATTTCTCAGAATCCTTTCTTTTATGAAGATGGCTACTGGCTTGATAACATTTGGCACGAAGGAGATTATCATCTGATGTCATCCTTAGGAACATGGGATCCTGTTAGCAAAGAGTGGAGTATATTGGGAATCGATAGTATATGCATTGACAAAGGTGATCCAAATGATTCATACAATAACGAGCTATACCCAAATGGCGGCCGAATTAATATAGGAGCTTATGGAAACACCCCTGAAGCGAGTAAGTCTAAAGGAGTACAACCGTATTGCGTAAAATATCCGGAAATGGATTTCAACAAAGACTGTATGGTAGATATATTTGACTACCTGATTTTTTACGACCATTGGCTCGAATGTAACTTAGACCCGAATAGTGAATGTAATTGTGTTGAAGCAATAACACAATAATAAATCCATTATAAAAGTCATAATGGTGCGTTATAACGCACCCTGCAAAATATATTTAAAGATAGAATTCTTGAACTTTCAGTATCATCTGATAAAATTATTTTTATCGTAGTGAGACATATTGTTTATATTATAAGCGTAAAAAATTGAAATTAATATAAAGGCAACCTCTAAAAATGTCATTGCGAGGAGTAAAACGACGAAGCGATCTTCAATATTACTTCTGGCGATGACATTTTTAGAGGTTGCCTATAGCTATTATGGAACAGGAAAATCAAAATAACGAATCTCAAGTTCAGGAAGAAGAAATCCCGCTTTGCCTGAATTGCATGCAACCGGTAAGCCCGCTGGCACATTATTGCCCGAACTGTGGCCGAGCGGTTGGACAATATACTCCGATCTTGCCGTATGAAAGTATCCGCTGGGGAGCCGATATATGGGGGAAAATATGGAACCAGCTCTGGTCGAAAGAAGTCTCTATCATTGGTAAGATTTTAAGATTCCTCATGATTATCTGGAACGTCCCGATTATGCTGGTAGGAATTATACCTAAACTTTGGCAGAAAAAAGAAGCCCCGAAAGAAAGCTTTAATGATGAGGACAATGACATACAAAATTCATAACCATACGCCACAAACTATCTTAAGTTCCGTAATAACATATATTTAGTGAAGTTTCAATTTTCATATCCTTTTTAAAAATCGAAGTTTATGCGTGGAAACCCTTGCAATCATTCATGAATGAGCCTATAAATCTATAAATATATAGACTATTTTTAATATTTATCTATATTTATATAGACATTCGTGCCGAGATAGTCTATAAATATATAGATTATATTACATGAACTTAACGGTGTGAAAATGAAAGCAAAGCATAAAATACTGGCAAGAGAGCAATTAGATGCAACATTAAAGCGTTTTGAGAGCTTGAAAAAGGTGGTTCCGCCACAAAAAGGCTGGATTCGTGCGATTCGTGATTCACTTGGGATGACTGGTGAACAACTCGCCGCTCGTCTAAATGTCAACAAACAGCGTGTTTCACGTATTCAACAAGACGAAAAACTCGGAAAAGTAAAACTCGAAACACTAAAGAATGTAGCAAATGCTATGGATTGCATCTTTGTTTATGGCTTTATCCCGAGGGAAAGTCTGGAACAAACCGTAAGAAACCAGGCAAGGCTGGTCGCGAAAAAACGGATGGCCAGAAGCAGCCAAACTATGCGGCTGGAAAAACAGGAACTCAGTGAAATGGATAAAGAAAAAGCTTTGAAAGAACTCATTGAGGATATCGTGAATGAAATGCCAGGAACATTGTGGAACGAGAAATGATAGATTTGGGTTATCCAGAAGGTGCTACACCAATCGACGTAAATGAAATCGAAGGACTTTTGCCTACTCATATCACAACACGGGCGGAACTCGACAGGTGGGAGCAAGAAAATATCAATGAAGCTTTGGCCTGGTTGGAAAAGAAAAAACCAAAAGATATCCTGAACGAATCCTTTATCAAACTCCTGCATAAAAAAATGTTTTTTAATGTGTGGAAATAGGCGGGGAAATTCCGTCAAAGCGAAAAAACAATAGGTATCAAATGGTATATGATTTCTGTAGAGTTAAAGAAATTATGCGATGATGTTTCATACTGGATAGAAAATAAAACTTTCGCAGAAGATGAAATAGCTGCCCGTTTTCATCATCGGCTTGTAGCGATACATTTATTCCCAAATGGAAATGGCAGACATGCAAGGTTAATCACTGATATTCTTTTAGAAAATGTACTTAACAAACCTGCCTTTACATGGGGAAAAGCTAATCTCACAAAATCAGGTAATGACAGAAAAAGATATATTGAATCACTAATTGCCGCCGATAGAAGCGACTATGAAAAGTTATTGAAATTTGTAAGATCATAGAAGAAATAGTGGAAAAGAATATCGAGAATCCGGCGACAATAAAAAATTGTATTTGTTTTTTCCAAGATTTTTTGTAACGAAATTGAGTTTTATGCGTCTATATATGTGATAATCGAAACTTAATTATAGAAAATTGCGTTTTTGCTTAAAATTAGAAGTTACTGATTTTTTAACGGGAGAACTGAAATGGCGTATATAATAATTGCAATAGTAGCTTTTGCGTTAGAATTATTCTGGTTCATACAACTTCTTGACCTGATGTCACGACCGGACAGTCATTTCGTAGGAAAATATGATAAGCCGTGCTGGGTTGCGATTTTATTAGCCGTCAACTGGATAGGTGCTTTAGCGTATATATTTCTGAAACCTTTTAAGGCAGCTTCCTTTTCAGAGAGCGGCGAAATTGAGAACATCAAACCTCGAAAGTTCACACAAATGCCTAACGCTCCGAAAAAATGTCCCAATTGCGGCGAATCATTTTTTTTCAACGCTCAATCATGTCTTTCCTGCGGCTGGACTTATGATGAACCTGGTAAAACGGTATAATTGTTATTTGGTGCGCTAACACACACACTGTAAAGAATAAGGGATAAAACATGAATGTGAAAAAGATTTTGATTGGAGTAATTATCTGGACTATAAGTCTTTCGACTTTATTGATTTATCATATATTGCTTATGTTCACGGCAATCCAGGAGTCAGGATACAGTTATTCTTATCATGATATGATAAAATATTTCTATGATTTACCCTGGATAGTCTGGCCGTATTTGATTGCATCATGGCTGGTCGGAGCCGCCGTGATTGGTTCAGGATTTAAATCAAATAATTCATTAACATCATAAATCTCTGACAATTACTAACTTTGAAAACTTAAAAATAATGGGAATATTTTTTATGAAATTAAAGACATTACTAATAATATTTTTGTTGATTTCGATTTGCGGAATATTATTTTCGCTTTTATGCCTGGCTGCAAGTGGCTCAGGTGACCATCCGGAAGCATTTTCGACGTATCTGCTTGGCAGTTCTATTATCCTTAGCTCATGCCTGCTTTCTATGGCAATAGCTGGAAAAGAAAAATAGTTTATTTCTCAAATTGACCGATTTCTTTTTTTGTTATGCCTGTCCTTCGGCTGGTCGTATGAAGAACATGGTGAAACTGTATAATTGTTATTTTGAGCCTTGTAACGCACCTTACTTTAACATTCAATCTTATCATTTCGCGAAAGCAATTGAAATTATATGGAAATACTGATATTATAAGAGTATGTACATATAATACGATTTATTATAAATAGTCATTTTAAGAAAAAATACAATTTATAAAAAGAAATTTACTTCGGAGTCAGAATATGAATGAAGGCAGTATTTTTGTTCTTGTCTGCGGTGCTTTATTCGCGTTCAGTATATCGTTTTTATGTTCGCTTATGGAAGCCGCTATTCTGAGTCTGTCGCCGGGCGAACTGGCAAAGCTTGAAAAACGAAGTCAAAAAATCGGAAATATCGTCCGGGGCTTTAAGGAACAAATCGAGCTGCCCGTGACAGTAATTCTTACCATAAATACTATAGCACATACTGTCGGCGCAACTATTGTCGGAGCGGAAACCGCATTGTTATTCGGCGAGAAATATATCGGTATTACATCTGGCATATTTACATATATAATGCTGCAATTCACGGAGATATTACCCAAGTCACTCGGTGTTCATTATAACATAAAAATGGTTGAGCTGAGCGCCCATCCTCTGCGTATTTTTATATTAATTCTGAAACCTGTTATAAAGTTATTAAGATATATCAACAAGCCGTTCGAGAAAAAGAACCCTGATAATGACACAGGGACACTCGATGAAATAAACGCGCTTGCAAGTCATGCCCAGTCAGAAAAACAAATCTCTACAAACCAGGCGAATATAATCAAAGGCGTGACATTGCTGTCGAGCAAAAAGGCTGAAGACCTGATGATTCCAGTTGACCAGTTAACATTTTTATCAAAATCTCAAACTCTTACCGAGGCGATAATTAAAGCACATCTCGATCCTCATACACGCTTTCCTGTTATTGAGGGCAATGACCACAATAAAGTTGTCGGATACGCAAATTTTAAGGAACTGGTTTATCGAATGCGAACCAATCCCGCGGACCCGACTCTTGCCGGCATTATCAGGCCGCTCAGATTTGTAAATAATGATACTTCATGCCAGCAGCTTTTAAAGGTTTTTGTGGATGAACACGAACACATGGCTCTTGTGCGGGATAAAAATCAAAATACAATCGGACTTATTACTCTTGAGGACATTGTCGAAGAACTTGTCGGCGAGATAGAAGATGAGTTCGACAAGATTCCGAAGAATATTCACATGCTCAGCCAGGGAGTATGGATAGTCGGAGGCGGAGTTTCCATGCGAAGTATTTCTGAAAAACTTGATAGAGCAGGTTTGTTGTGTGATTGCAATATATCCGACTGGATTATCAAACAAATCGGACACATGCCTGCTATTGATGAGAGAATAAAAGCCGAAGGACATGAATTCAATGTCCGCAGACTTCGACGCGGAAAAGTATTCGAGGTACTAATCACGCCAGAATCAATCTCTGCACCTGGAAAATGAGAAAATAATTAAATTCGATTAAACATCAAATCCATTTGAAAATTATTTCATAAATATTTTACATCTGCTTGACATAAGATGTAATTTGTCTATAATCATTCTCAGAGATTTTTTGGAAATTTGATTTGAGATAACTCGGAGATCATAATAATGACACCAAAGAAAAAACGTCAGTTTGGTCCATGGTCGTGGACAGAGGATGAAATACAACTATTGAAAAAGATATACCCGCTCGGCAATACACAAAAAGTCGCAGAGCGGCTTGGCAGGCCTTTAACCGCCGTAAGACAAAAAGCATATGACCTTGGACTTAAAACAAAAACTTACAACTTCTGGAGCAACGAACAAGTAATATTGCTTAAAAAACTTTATTCAACTTCGTCAATAAATATTTTATGCAAACGCTTTAAACGTTCTGCCGGCTCAATAAGAATAAAAGCCTCACAATTAAATCTCAAAAAGTAAGAAATAACGAAAGTTTATTAACAATAAGTCATATCAATAATTCCTGATAATAGTTTCGTTAACCGCAGAGAACGCAGTGGACGCAGAGAATTACTATAGTTAGTTTTCATTTGTCACTATCTCAGCGTTCCCGTTGTTCTCGGCGGTAATATATTCGTATTAGTCATCCACTATAAATGGAGGAAAATCTATGTCCAAACACACACAA
>CAZMPL010000095.1:0-11105 GCA_964567805.1 uncultured Pirellulales bacterium
TATTGTCTTCTGAATACAAAAACACTCGAATTATCATATGCTCGTGCCGGACATCCATATCCAATCCTAATCAGACCCGGAAAAGAGCCTCAGCAATTGGAAGTTCGAGGTTCATTGTTGGGAGTTTTCGAGCAGGCTGAATATCATGAGAATAAAATTCAATTACAGCGGGGCGATAAAATTCTTATGTATTCTGATGGTGCGGAATCATGTGTCGGCAGTTTCAATGATAAGGCAGGATTCTGCTTTACAGAACAATTTCATAATTTCAAGCATATGCCAATCCTCGATTTGATTGATGGATACAGTACATTTATACAGGAAAAGGAATTTTCCCCGGCCGAAATCGATGATGTTACCATGATAGGCCTCGAAATCCTCTCTTAATCCTATTTTTAATATGTTATGACGGGTATTTTGATTTTTCCTCCCAAACAGGAAATTTCTTGCAAATACATTTTTTTGGCGTTATACTTCCCTTTTAACTTCTTTTTCATTGCATAGAAGATGGTACGCAATTTGAACTAATTGAAAAGGAATACCGCTATGGCGGATAAAGACATAGACTTAAAAAAAATAAAAGAATTAATCGATATAATGAAGCAAAACGGGCTTGATGAGATTGAGATAAAGCACGGTGATAATGCTATACATCTCAAAAAAAATCAGCCTCAACCATTATCTGGACCTATAATAACGTCAATGCCGATGATGAAACATGAGATGATATCTTCCTCAGGCCAGGTACATCCAACTGGTGTGTCCGGTCCATCGGCTCCAGTTGAAGATAACTTAATTGCGATAAAATCGCCTCTGGTAGGTACTTTTTACGCAAAACCGAGTCCCGATTCAGACCCATTTGTTGAAATTGGCAATTCAGTCGGGCCTCAAACTGTAGTCTGTATCGTCGAAGCAATGAAAGTAATGAATGAAATTAAAGCAGAGACCAGTGGTACTATTGTCGAAGCATTTGTATCCGATGGCCAGGCTGTAGAATACGGACAGATTCTTTTCAAGGTCAAACCGGATTAGTCGAGATGAATCGTCCCTGTAGTACCATAAGAGAAGGGGAATATGTTTTCAAAAATCCTGATTGCAAATCGTGGTGAAATAGCGCTTAGAATTATACGGGCTTGCCATGAGCTTAATATTGAAGTAGTAGCCGTTTATTCGGAAGCTGATAAGGACGCTCCGTATTTACAGCTTGCTGACGAAGCAATTTGTATTGGTCCTGCTGATTGTTCGAAAAGTTATCTAAATATATCACGTATAATCAGTGCCGCTGAAATTACCGATGTTGAAGCAATTCATCCGGGCTATGGCTTTTTGGCGGAGAATACTGAATTTGCACAAATTTGCAGTGAATGCGGCATAGCTTTCATAGGTCCTCCCGTGGAAGCCATGAAAAATCTCGGCGATAAAGTAATGGCTCGAAAAATTGCACGACAGGCGAAAGTACAATGTGTGCCGGGTTCTGAAGGAATTATTGAAAATGAATCTCAGGCTCTAAAGCTTGCAAATGAAATGGGTTACCCGGTTATAATTAAAGCCTCAGCAGGTGGAGGCGGCCGTGGAATGAGAATTGTTCATAATGATATCTCACTGCGTTCGGCAATAAATTCAGCACGTGCCGAAGCTGAAATTGCTTTCGGCAATGGTGATGTATATATGGAAAAATATATCATCGAGCCGAGGCATGTCGAAGTTCAGGTTATGGCTGATAGCCATGGAAATGCAGTTCATTTTTATGAAAGAGATTGCTCGATTCAGCGAAGACATCAGAAAATGATCGAGGAATCACCTTGTCCGATTCTGGATAAAGATACACGCGAAGAGCTTTGTGAATCCGCGTTGAGAATAATAAAAGAATCGAAGTATGTAAACGCCGCTACTGTAGAATTCCTTCTTGATAAAAACAAAAGATTCTACTTTATCGAAGCAAACGCAAGAATACAGGTCGAGCATCCTGTAACAGAAATGGTTACTGGTCACGATTTAATTAAATTGCAGCTTCAGGTGGCTTCAGGTATGCCTTTAAAGTTGAAACAAAAAGATATTAAACTTAAAGGTGCGGCTATGGAATGCAGAGTAAACGCAGAAGACCCGGAAAATAATTTCGCACCATGTCCCGGAAGAATTACGCGATATATTCCGCCGGGAGGTTTTGGCGTGCGTGTTGATTCGCATGTTCATCAGGGGTGGAACGTTTCACCGACATATGATTCCATGATAGCAAAAGTTATCGTTCATCAAAGTTCACGAGAAGAAGCTATCACAACTATGAAAAGAGCTTTGGGTGAGTTTGTTATCGAACCAATTAAAACAACTATTCCGGCCTGTCTTAAAATTCTCTCGCATAATCTTTTCATTAAAAGTGAAGTTGACACAGGCTTTATAGAAAGAAACTTTTAATTCTATCGCCCTCGTCATGTTGCATAACATATCTTTCTATTTAATATAAGAACCATGAAAGAACATCTATTCAAAGCAGTTTTGTTTGATCTCGACGGTACATTACTTGATACTCTTGAGGATTTGGCCAATTCCATGAATGTAATTTTGAAAGCGCATGGAATGAATACTTTCCCGGTTGAGGATTATAAAGAATTTTTAGGTTACGGCCTTGAAGGATTAATTAGATGCGTTATCCCGAAAGCTCAGGTTAATGATAAACTTGTTCATGAATACCTTGCAGATATGAAAGTCGAATATGGAAAACGCTGGGCTGAAAAAACAAGACCGTATCCGGGTATTCCTGAACTGCTCGATGAATTGCAGAGAAGGGGATTAAAACTGGTAGTTCTTTCCAATAAAATGGATGATTACACAAAAATTATAATTAAAACACTTTTACCTGACTGGAAATTTAATATCGTTCGCGGATTGAAAGAAAATTCGCCGCCCAAACCTGATCCGACATCTGCTTTGCAGATAGCTGATGCACTAAAAATTGCTCCGAAGGATTTTCTTTTCCTTGGTGATACAGATATCGATATGCAAACCGCAAACGCAGCCGGTATGTATGCGGTTGGTGTGCTTTGGGGATTTCGTACCGCCGACGAATTAAGAGAAAACGGCGCAAAAATACTTATAGAATCACCTTTACAAGTACTTGAACTGCTTAATACTTGAAAATTCTAATAAATTATTTTTCCAGTTCAATCATATCTTCGTAGGTTTCTCGTTTTCTGATTATCGAGAAATTATCACCATCGACAAGTATTTCGGGTGCTCTGCCGCGAGCGTTATAGTTACTGCTCATTGTGTAGCCGTATGCTCCTGCGGTAAAAACAGCCAGCAAATCACCTCTTTTAACGGGAGGTAAGGCTCTGTCTTTAGCAAGGAAGTCTGCTCCTTCGCAAATGGGCCCAACTACATCATATATTTCTGTGCCATTAACCTGTAAATTCTGCTCACGTTGAGATGGAAAAAATTTCTTATCGATTTTTGCAGGCCAGATAAAGTGAAAAGCATTATATAGAGAAGGTCTTATCAGGTCATTCATACCCGCATCGACGATTGCGAACTTTTTGCTTCCACCTTGTTTGTTATAAATAACACGTGTAAGAAGAATACCTGCATTTGCGCATATACTTTTTCCGGGCTCAAGAATCAGCTTGAGTTTTTTCCCTTTGAGTAAAGGAACTATTCCATCCGCGTATTGTTGAGCAGAAGGCACTGTATCTGATTCATAATCAGCACCATAGCCGCCTCCCAAATCGAGTGCTTCTACTTTATGGCCGCGTTTGCGAATATCTTCTATTACAGGAAGTATTTTTTTTACTGCGTTTACATATGGATCGATAGTTTTTCCACCACTGCCAAGATGTACATGCACCGCACATAAGCTGACATTTTCATTTTCCGCGTATTTATCGAATATATTAATTGCATGTTCGATATCGACACCGAATTTTGTCTCTTTTACGCCTGTTGTTATATATGCGTGTGTTTTATATTGAACATCAGGATTAATACGCAGTGCGGCTTTTGTTTTTTTGCCGTGTTTTTTTGCTATTGTAATAAGATTTTCAAGTTCTTCCTGTGATTCTATATTGAAATATCCTATACCGGCATTCAATGCTTCGACTATTTCATTGTCTGTTTTACCTACTCCTGCATATACGATTTTAGATGCATCACCATTTGCTTTTAGAACTCTAAACAATTCTCCGCCGCTCACTATATCGAATCCGCCGCCTGCTTGAGCCATGAATTTAAGTATATTTATATTTCCGCATGCCTTTACTGAATAGCATATAGTTGTTTCGATTTCACTGAACGCTTTTTGCATTTTTTGCAAATGCTCGATGAAAGTATTTTTACTATATATATAAACTGGTGTTCCAACAGCGTCTGCAATAGTCTCTATTTTGACATTTTCAGCAAATAAATTGCCATTTTGATAGCTAAAATAATCCATATTATCTATTTCTTATAAAAAACTTCTATAAATATTAAAATATAACGATAAAATGATAGTATAAGCTTTTTCACGTATATTGCAAGCTTGCATTAAATTTAAGAGGAAGGGTATTATTGGGATGATTTAAAACAAAAAGGAAGGCTTCACTGCATTGGTCAAACCTTCCTTTTCAAGTGTAACCATAACAGAATTAATTCTCATTATGGTTCTAATAGTTACACTATTTTTTTTTCTTCTTTGCTACTTTTTTCTTTGCAGCTGGTTTCTTTGCAGCAGCTTTCTTCGCAACTTTCTTTTTTGCTACTTTCTTTTTAGCTACTTTCTTCTTTGCTACTTTTTTTGCCATTAGTTGTCACCTCCTTTTGGCTAATAAAAATCCATTTATAATTTTATTTCTATGACAACATTTACAACATTCATATTTTTGTAATATAGTATATAAATATTGTTTAAAAATATTCATAATTCATTATCGTCTAAAACTTTACTAATACTTTATAAAAATTTCAAGCATCAAATATGATATTACTGAAAAATATTTTGTATTTATTAATTAATTAAGAGTAAAATGTTGATAATAAAATATAGTTCTTTGTGTAATTTATATTATTTGTTAAAGTATATTATACTTTGTTTACGCGAATCTATAGATAGTGACATTTAGATTATTTGATATGAGTATTAAAAATATAATATTATTTGGCGGTACATTCGATCCTGTTCATCTTGGTCATACTACCGTAGCAAAATCAGCGGCTGAATACATAAAAGCCGACAGGGTGATATTCATTCCGGCAAAGTGCTCGCCTCTGAAATATTCCATGCCGAGAGCGAGTGACATTGACCGCTTGAAAATGATTTCTCTTGCTATCGAAGGTCAAAAAAAATATGAGGTAAGTGATTACGAAATAAACAAACCTGCGCCGAGTTTTACCCTCGATACAGTAAGATATTTCAAGTCCATATTGGGAGCGGGACATAACCTTTACTGGCTCGTCGGAGCCGATAGTATTGATGACCTGATTTACTGGTTTCGTATTACAGACTTGATAGACGAATGTAATGTCGCGATGATGTACAGAGCCGAATATGATAAGCCTGATTTTACAAAATATAAAGATATATGGGGTACAGAAAGAATTGAAAAGCTGCAAAAAAATATAATCCCTACTCCATTGATTGGTATTAGCAGCACAGAAGTAAGAAAAAGGATTGCATCCGACGGGGATGTTGCGCAAATGCTTGATAATGCTGTATTTAGCTATATCAAAGAGAAATGTTTATATGGATTATGATTCCAGGTGACCGGGTGAGAAAATCTTGAATTATTCATGTTTCTGATAGTTTTTGATTTGCTCGAGTATCCAGTTATTCCACATGTCCATTCCCTGGCCTGTTTTTGCCGATAGTGTAAATATTTCAAGATTTTTATTTATTACAGTCGCGTCTTTTTTAGCTTTTTCGATATCGAAATCGACATGTTCGAGAAGGTCAACTTTATTAATAATCATTGCTTTTGCTTTTGCAAAAATTGATGGGTACTTTGCGGGTTTATCGTCACCTTCTGCCACGGACAAGACAACAATTTTTCCTGACTCACCGAGTTCGAAAGCCGAGGGACATACGAGGTTGCCGACATTCTCGATGATAATCATATCAAGGTCATCGATAGGCAGTGATTTTATTCCTTTCCTGATTTGTTCCGCGGATAAATGACAGGCTCCTTCGGTATTAATTTGAATCACCGGCGCGCCCGTCTCTTTGATACGTTGAGCATCGATATCTGTCTGAATGTCACCCTCTATGACTCCTATTCTTGTTTTGTTTTTTAAGTCATTGATAGTTCTCACAAGAAGAGTTGTCTTACCTGAGCCTGGAGAAGAAATCATATTCAAACAAAGGATATTATTTTGTGAAAAACAGAAGGAATTTTCTATGGAAATTTTTTCATTTTCACTAAGAATTTTTTTCTCAATTTTTATTTTTTTCATAAAATTATTCCTTTTCGAATTCAATTTCTTCCAAAATCAAAGGTGAATCAGGTAATAATTCCATGCTTTCACTTTGACAATTCGGGCATTTAACATTTGAAAAATCAATCGTGTAATTGTTGTTACATTCTTTGCATACTGCTCGCAAAGGTTTGTGTTCGACAATTAGTTTCAAATTCTCACACATAGTGTCTTTTGCAATGACATTGAATGCAAAACCAAGTACATCTTCGTTAATAGCATTGAGTTTGCCGCAACTTATTTTTGCTGAAACAGGTTTTGCATTTTGTTTTATCGCTTCTTCGGATATTTGTTTGAATATACTTTCCGCTATCATTGTTTCGTGCATCAGCAAATCCTCGGAAGTTCGCGGCCGTAGGGCATCTGAACGATTCTTTTACCGCCAATTTTAGTTATAAGCTCAACGGTCGGCGTATTTGTGCTTTTTACGACTTCGCCTATTATCATGGATTCCTTGCCCAAAGGATGTTTTCTGCAAATATTTAATACTTCTTCTGCTGAATCAGGCGAAACAACTGTAATAAATTTACCTTCGTTTGCGATTGCTAACACATCAAAGCCAAGCATATCAGCCGCTGCTTGTACTGTTTTATTAACGGGAATATCGTTTTCATTTATTTTTATGCTTAAACCACTGCTTTTAACTATTTCATTTAACGTAGCAGCTAATCCGCCGCGAGTTGGATCACGCATAAATTTAATTCCACTTGTATTTTCTAATAGCTTGCAAGTCAAATCTGATATGGCGGCACAATCACTTTTTAACTGCGATTCGAATTTTATTCCTTCACGTTGTGAAATAATTGTCATACCATGATCGCCGATAGTTCCATTCACGATAATTTTATCGCCAGTTGTTATTCTATCGATTCCTAAATTTGCATTCGCGATTTTAATTCCTATACCTGCTGTATTAATAAAAATCTTATCTGCTGCGCCTCTTTCAACCGTTTTTGTATCACCTGTAACAATATCAACGTTATTTTCACGAACAATTTGCCCGATACTTTCAATTATTTTTTCGAGAAGCTTTATTTCAAAACCATCTTCAATTATTAATGCAAGTGACAGAGCGAATGGTCTTGCGCCTGCTACAGATAAATCATTAATTGTTCCGCATGCAGCGAGTTTTCCGATATCACCGCCGTTGAAAAAGAGCGGCTTAACAACATAACTGTCTGTTGTGAAGCATAATGAGTTCGAAGAAACATTTATTTCCGCTGAGTCACCTAATTTCGAAAGAGTTTTATTCTGAATCTTCGGAAATATATGCTTTCTTAATAATTCTTCAGATAATTGTCCGCCGCCGCCATGTGCGAGTAATATTTTTTCGTTTTCGTCTTTTGTCATCACTTATTTCCATGTTGTCCGTATTTGTACCACGCAGCACATGCTCCTTCGGAACTGACCATACACGGGCCAACTGGTTTTAGAGGTGTACATCTCTTTCCGAATAAAGCACAATCGGTAGGATAGATTAATCCGCATAATACTTCGCCGCATCTGCATCCATGAGTTTCTTCACTTGATTTTTCAATTAAATTGTATCGTTTGAAGGTATCGAACTTACTAAATTCACTTTTTAATCCGAGAGTGCTGCCCTCTATGTTTCCCAAACCTCGCCAATAACCATCGACAGGTTTGAAACATTCATTAACAATTTTTTTCGCGACTGAATTTCCTTCTTCAGTTACAACTGCGCCGTATAAAGATTTTAGTTCAGGTTTACCTTTTTCAAGTTGTTTGCATATTTCAGCAAGTCCCTCTATGATTTGTAATGCTTCGAAACCTGCAACAACACAGGGTCTTTTGAAATCGTCAACAATTTCTCTAAATGCGCCGTAGCCGATAATCGCGCTTACATGTCCCGGGCATAGAAAAGCGTCGATTTTATTGTTCATACCGCTCAATAATGCTCGCATGGCCGGAACTACAAGTTTATGCCCGCACAAAATGCTGAAATTCTCAATAGATTCTCTCGCTGCTTCCATTATTACGACCGCAGAAGCTGGAGTAGTTGTTTCAAAACCGACCGCGATAAAGACAACTTGCTTATCTGGATTCTCTCTTGCGATTTGTAATGCATCTTCACTGCTCAAAACAACTCTTATATCAGCATTTGATTGTTTTGTTTCGAGCGAACCTTCTTTTCCCGGCACGCGAATCATATCGCCGTAAGTTGCAATTATAAAATCATCACGTTCCGCTAATTCCAGAACTACATCGATATATCCCTGACTTGTAACACAGACAGGACAGCCCGGACCTGATAGCAAATGAAGATTCTCAGGTAAAAGCGAACGCACGCCGCTGCGGAAAATTGAAACAGTATGCGTGCCGCAAACTTCCATTATATTGATTTGCCGACCTATTGATTTACAGGTTGCATTTAATATATCCTGTGCTTTTTTGATTTTTTGTATCATCTACTCATTCACCCAGAGATTTTATTCTGAGTATCCATGTAATCATCTATTTCGGAAATCAATTCCCAGGTTTTTTTTGCTTCTTCTTCATCAACCTGAGAAATCGCAAATCCCGCGTGAACCAGAACCAAATCACCTAACTTGATATTCGGTAAAAGTGTAGTCTTTGCCTTGAAATGATTGCCCATAGCGTCAACTATCGCTTTATCACCTTCCAATTCAATTATTCTTGCCGGTATTGCTAAACACATATTTATAACTCGTAGTACGTAGTTAGTAATTCATCAGGGCGATACCCTCAAACTTGCCGGGATAGTTGAATTTTTTCCCTGTTTCAACAAAATCGAAATTTATTCTACAGTTTAATACGCTTTGGGTCAATCTTTGGTTTATTGGATGATTTAATTCTTAATTTGTTGAATAAAACACCTTATGAATCGATATGGTTCAATATTATACTTTTGAGCAGGTTTTCGAGCATTTCATTGATTCCGCTGCGGCGATTGCCGCCTGACCGATTGATATACAGCCGTCATTCGATGGAATCTGCTGATTATAAAAAACTTTAAAATCGTTTTTCTTTAAAAGCTTTATCGTTCTGTTCAATAAATAACGATTGCAGAATACGCCGCCGCTCAGTGCTGTTGTATGAATTTTTGTACTTTTTCTTGCCTGTATTGCCATTTCGACCAAAGCTTGCGCGAGAGTATTATGAAATTTTGCCGAGATAGTTCCTTTGTCGATATTATGTTCCAAATCCGATACTATGCCTTGTATCATTTGACTAATATCCAAAGTTCGCATTTTATTTTGAGATACAATCGAGAAATTATATTGCTCTTCGATATTTTCAGCGGCAATTGCTTCCAGAGCGATTGGTAATTGCGCGTCGAAATGATTATAGTTTCCAATGTCGAGCATAGCTGCAACCGCATCGAAAACCCGTCCTATGCTCGATGTTTCGACACAATTTACTCTTTTTTCAATCTGTTCGAGAATGATTTGTTTTTTTACTTTATCATTTTCTATTTTATCGAGTAGCCAGTCGAATTTTTCTAACGAGAACTCGTTACCGTACGCTTGTATTAATAATGACAATACAGGTCTAATCGCTTCTTTACTTGCTTTATTTGCACCCGCCAACTGGTAATAAGCCAAATGGCCGAAACGCTCGAAATTTTCAAGCGAGGCTATCAAACACTCGCAACCCCAGATTTTTCCATCTGTGCCGTAACCTGTGCCGTCACAAACCAAACCTATAACAGGTTCACTAATTTTATGTTCCGCTAAAACAGAAGCGACATGCGCCCAGTGATGTTGTACCTGAATTATATGTGGCATGGCCATCCTGGCCATGCTTTCATGGGCTGGAAGCCCATGATACGTTAGGGCATATTGCGTTGACATATAACCCGGATGTAAGTCACAAACAACAACTTCGGGCTTGACTTCGAACAATTTCGCCAAATGTTCAATCGAATTTATATAATGATGATAAACTTCCGCGTCTTCCAAATCACCAATATGCTCACTGCAAATGAGTTGGTTACCTTTCGCAAAGCAGAAAGTATTTTTCAAATCAGCACCAGCGGCTAAAACATCTCGCGTGCAATTATTATTCATTATCAAAGGCGTTGGAACATAACCCCTCGATCTGCGAATCAATACAGGTTTATCTTCGATTATATGAACGACTGAGTCATCGACCTGTCGATATATTTCCCTGTCGTGCATTAAAAAAACGTCTGCGACATCGCTAAGTTTTTCCAGCGCATAATCATTTTTACAAATTAGCGGCTCATCTGAAATATTGCCGCTGGTCATTACAAGAACATCTATTCCATGAGAAAACAGCAGAAAATGCAGTGGCGTATAACATAGCATAAAACCTAAAGTTGATGTTCCCTGTGCAACATCGTGAGCAACCGAATTGGCTTTGTTTCGTGTCGAGGGCATCTTGCCCTCGAGTTCGCGGGCGGGACGCCCGCGATACGAAGTTGCTTTCGGTAATAAAACAATCGGACTTTGTGGGCTTTTCAAAACCTTCTCTGAAATTTCATCGACAATCGCGTATTGCTTTATCTTTTCAATCGAATCGCACATCAAAGCAAATGGTTTATGGTCACGTTTCTTTCTTTTTCTCAGTCGCATCACCGCATTGTTATTAAGCGCATCAACGGCTAAATGAAATCCGCCAAGACCTTTTATCGCGACAATTTTTCCATCCAATAGAAGCTTAGC
>CAZMPL010000096.1:0-11104 GCA_964567805.1 uncultured Pirellulales bacterium
CCGAATTTGTAGTATAAATCCCAACATTAGCAGCAGGACTACCATCAGGTAGGACGACCTTACCACTAACGGTAGTAAAAGGCCCTTCTATCTTCGGTGTTTCCAAAGTAACAGTCATTTCCTCTCCTTCGGCATCAAATTGAATAGTCGATCTGGATGAACTGTCATCTCGGAGAACATAAACTCCTTCTGGAGGCGATACAAAGAAAAGAGAAACCTGGCCAGGCAATACTCTAAGTGAATATACACCATTAGCATCGGAACGGCCGTCAATTCGCCCGCTTTCATTCTGACCTTGAATTCGCACTCCTGCCAATGGTTTGTTAGTCCCTTTTTCTACAACATTACATTTAACTAATGTGCCGCGATAAACATCTATAATGAAATTCTCTTTTACATCGCCTGGCATAAAAACATCCTGATTCTCTGATGAAATATAATCATTATGCTCAACCGTGATAACATAGCTTCCTGTAGCGGTTGACTGCCCGCCCCAAGGACTCATATCCCATCCCTGAGCGGGAATATCTTTCATAACGAACTTACCCTGCGAATCTGTTTTAGTTAAAAAGAATTGCCACATTCCCCAATTTGTAAAAAACTTAACCATCGCATTTTCGACTGGTTGGCCTTTATCGTTAAGAACTGAACCGCGAATTGTAGCACCTTTACTTAATTTGATTCTTCTTTGTCCCGAAAAAGCAAGACCAGCAGCATAACCATCGAAACTGGCATGAAAGCTGCATCTCGTTTTCGGTAAATTATTTATTATTGCTTTACCATCTTCATCGGTTATTACACCAGCTATTCCAATATCAGAAGCAATGCCAAGCTTTTCACGGAAAAGCGGCTCCGGCCCCTCCGGCTCTCCCATATCATAAGCCCAGACTCGAGCACCGGCCAATGGATTTCCATCCTGATCCGTTACCGTAATTGTCTGCGATTGCGGCTCAGTTAAAACAAGCTCGTAACTCAATTTCTCGTCACCTCTGACTATATTACACCAACCCAATGCATAATCAGGATGAGTTGCAATTATTACGAATTTATCTCTGCCATTGGGATATACATCTAAATCATCATATGGCAAAGGTTTTTCAAAAATAAATGCGCCATCGCTTGCAGATGTCACTTCCTCTTCGACTCTATTTCCAAAATCCCAGTTACTTATAATATGATACAGATAAACCTTAGCACCCGCTATAGTATTACCTTCTCTATTGGTAACAACTCCTCCAATCAAATCAGTATCGCCTTGCACATTAGCAATTGAGCGATTTGTTAATACAAACCCAGGTACACAAATTGTACCAATCAAAATGAGTAAAACAAAAGCGGTTTTGGAAAGGCGGGTTTTTGGTTTTAAATTCGAACCTATTGCTATGATACGTTTTTTCAAATCACCGAAAGATTCTGCTACTACTCCTGTGGGACCGAGCCTTGAGCTGAAATTTCTGCATATACCAGCGGCATCGATAAGAGCGTTTGCATAAATTTTCTTATGAGAATATCCCGAGGCGATTACCCAGTCGTCACAGGCACGCTCACGCTCGAATAAAATTCGTCTTTTTGCGAAATGTAAAACAGGATGGAAGAAATAAAACTCTTCGCAAATCGCAAGAATCCATCCTACGAGAGTGTCCTTTCTTCGCAAATGCGCGAACTCGTGCGAAAAAACCGCGGCAAGCCCTTCTTCATTTACATTATTTACAAATCCTGATGGAATAATAAGCACTGGCCGGAATATTCCGAAAAGGAACGGCGAAATATTTTCACGTGTCATTAAGATTTCAGGGATTTTCTTTAATCCGACAATTGCAGCAGCTTTAAAAGCCTGTTCTATTAAATTTTTCTGATCTGATTTTATAGCGTTACGGACAATATGCCTTACTTTTCGCCATGACCAGAATAAACGGACAGTCCAAAAAGCTACACCCGCAAACCATGCTAACATTATGAAAGTCAAGTGATTTGGCTTAATAAAAACTTTATTAGGTTCTGATTTCTGTTCTTGTATTTCTTTCGTGGGAGTTTGAATTTGTGCATAATTAAAATTATCATTAGGAAATACAAAGTTTTCTATCCTTGCTGGTGAGTATTCAACTGCGTCTGTTTCGACAATAGCCGGTGAAGTTTCTACATGCTCAATATGCGAAGGAGTAATTGCGGGCAATAAAGGCAAACTGATTGTTATTAACGGCATAACAAGAAGTCTGAGCGGCACAAGCATCCAGAGCCAGAATTTTACAGCCGCAGAAATACGTTTAAATAATAAAGTAATAATTACGACAAGTCCGGCTAAAACAGAGCTTTGCCAGATTATTGTCCACATTTGACCAGCCCAAAGGTCGGCGAAAGTATTTACTATTTCCGTTACCGTGTTCATTTTATCTCTCCTGTTCTTTGTTCTCCAGTTTTTCCACAATCGCTTTTAAGGTTTCCGCTTGTTCCTTCGTTAAGTCCTTAGTATCGCTCAGGTAGGCTACAAAAGGCAACGCCGAGCCATCCAGAACTTTATCAAGAAACTGCCCTATCATTCTTGACATTACTTTTTTGCGTCCTTCAGTAGTCGAATACTGAAACACGCCGTCATTTTTTTGACGTTTCAAATATTTTTTTGCATGAAGCCTCTGCATTACGGTCAGAATTGTCGTTCTTGCGCACCCACGCTTTTTGCCAAGAATTTTCGCGACTTCCTGCACCGTACAAGGCTGATTTTCCCATATCTCCTTCAAAACATCTAATTCCAGCTCTCCAAGTTCTTTTTGCTGTTTTATCATAAATAAACTCCTTATCAACTAACTACGCTTGTAGTCATACAATACTACAAACGTAGTCAGCCGTCAATAAATATTATAAAAAAATTAAAATATTTTTTTTGAACATTCTAAAGCATGGATTTTAATTACATAAATATTGACTTTTTTCAAAGAGATAGATAAAATTGAAAGCGGAGTATAAATTCGTTTTCGTACAGTTAAAAAATGGGGTTTTTAGCTTTAAAGGAGCGAAAATATGTGTAAGCGAGAAAATATTTACAAATTGGCGGCTATATCTCTATTATTAATTTCTTTCAATAGATTTGCTTTGGCAAATAAAATAATCTATGTCGATGATGACTCAATCGGAGCTAATGACGGCTCATCATGGCAAGACGCATATATTTACTTACAGGATGCCTTAGCCGATGCTAATTCATCTGAAAAACCTGTCGAAATACGCGTAGCACAGGGATTTTACAAACCCGATGATGGAATTGAACAAATACGATATAATTTGAATTCTACCTTCCACTTAATAAATGGCGTAACTCTCTCAGGCGGCTATGCAGGAATTTCCGAAATATATCCAGATGAACGGGATATAAGGAAATATGAAACTATACTTTCCGGCGACCTGGCAATGAATGATTTTGCTGTCAATGATCCGAATAACTTATGGAATGAAGGAGATTTCTATTATTATTACTCTGGTACAAAAATTGGATTAAAACTCTCCCATGATTTCATAGTCGTAGTATTCAAAGAAGGTTTAACTCTGGAAGAGCAGGAAGCATTCGTAGAGTCAGAGACTAATTTAGGACCGTTTTCTGAAAGAGACGACATATTGACCTCTCAGTGTACACGACTGGCTCTAAAAAAAGATTTAACAAGGGAAGAAATAATACAAACGATAAACAGGTTAAATCAAAGACCTGAAGTAGAATATGTTAATCCAGAACTCCAGCATGACGGACTAAATTTAATATTGCTTAACCGCTTTTCAGTCAAATTTATAGAATCAGCAACAGAAGAAGAAATTGAAGCTTTTAATACGGCAAACAACGTCGAAATAATAAGCCAAAGTCCCCATGGACCCAATAGGTTTCTATTAAGAATGAAAGACCCAAAACAAAGAAATATTCTAAATACAGCAAATTTTTACTACAATGATCCGATCACAGAATACAGTGAACCTGATTTAATGACATACAATCCTATTGAACCGAGGCCAAGACAAACTTCTAATGGAGCAAATAATGAATTATCAAATCTCTTTCTTGGCAACTCCAATAAAGTGGTTTTTAATACCGCAAACAATGCCTATGATTTGCGCTATGAGCCGAAAAGATTAGACAATAGCTATCATGTTATTTCATGCACAAATATTGATGAGACTGCGATACTCGACGGCTTTACAGTTACCGCCGGAAATTCAGCCTATACACGTTATAGCGGTAGTGGAATATATATTGATAATAGCAGTCCCAAACTTATAAATTGCACATTTATAGGAAATACAGCTTACTCCGGCGGCGGTATCTATTGTTTTATAAATAGTAATCCAACTATAACTAATTGTTTAATCAGTGATAACACGTCTGCCAGCTACGGAGGCGGCATATATATAGATAGCAGCAGTGCAACAATTTTAAACTGTACAATAACCGGCAATGTGGCAACGCAGAAAGGCGGCGGTGTTTATGTCAGTCACAACTCCCACGTGGATATTACTAACAGTATCTTATGGGATAATTTTTCCGAAAATAATTCACAGATTGCCATAACGGGTCCCTCTTTCTCAGTTTCATACTGCAATATTCAAAACGGCCAGAATGAACTATTGATATGGGAAAGTGGAAACATTGATACTGACCCATTATTTGGTGATCCTAATAATGGTGATTATCATCTTAAATCTCAGGCAGGAAGATGGGATCCGAATACACAAACATGGGTGCAGGATGATGTAACAAGTCCATGTATTGATACGGGTGACCCGAATAGTCCGATAGGATTAGATCCGTTCCCCAATGGCGGCTATATCAATATGGGAGCATACGGCGGTACAGAACAGGCGAGTAAGTCTTATTTCGGTTTGCCTGTATGCGAGACAATAGTCGCGGGTGATATTAACGGAGATTGTAAAGTCGACGAATCAGACATGGCAATTATGATGATTCACTGGCTTGAGGATTATAATCCTGATAATGTTAAAGCAATAAACGGCATTGTATTTCGTGTACAGACAGATAAAACCTTATATCACTACGGCGAAAATGTATTGATAGATTTCACTGTAACAAATAATACGAATAAAACGGTTCATATTAGCTGTTATCAAGCACCGGAACTTAATCTTTTAGTACAAAAAGATGAAACAAATATCTGGACCCTTGTAGAAGTTTTCGTCCAATTCTCACCAGGAGTTGAAATATCCGCCGGTGAAACTATAAGTATTTCTCATAGCTGGGATTTAAAAGATAATGATGGTGATTCTGTCGAGCCCGGGAGTTATTATGTCATCGGAGAAATGTTTGCTGATTTTGAGGCTGAAGTTAAAACTCCAATAACAATAGTTTCAAGCAATTAATATGGTAACTTATAGCGCAAAAAAAAGCACAAAGTCGCGATATTATTAATTGCGGCTTTGTGCTTTTATTGTTTCTAAATCAAATTAGTTTAAGACTTCAACAGTCGAATAGGCCGGGATAAGCATGTTATAAACTAAAACCGCTGATCCGTTTTCCAGTCTGATACATCCTTGTGAACTTGCGGTACCGAGTGATTGAGGCTCGCGTGTACCGTGAATAGCAAAGCCCTGTTTGCCGACCGCGTCGCCGCTGACTCCTTCCAGAGCAACCCATCTTGAACCGAGAGGATAATCCGCATCGCTCGGGTAATGAGTTTTGCCCTGTGGATCAGTCCATACCGGCTCGATAAGTTTGCCGCCCGGTTTTACTTTCCACATACCAGTCGGAGTTTCCGTACCAGCCAGGCCCAAACCAACCTTAAAGGTACGAACATAAGTATTTTTCAGGTAAACATCCATTGTAAAGCTTGAGCGATAGACTTTGGCATGGAACGGGCCTTTTAATATTTTGATAGTCTGGCCGACCTGAATTTTTTTGGCGTCGGAAATATTATTGATTGTCATGAGAAGTTCGTAAGGCACGTTATTTTTTTCACCGATTACCTGCAACCTGTCGCCGGACTGAATTTTATAATACTCGCAAAGTGTATCGCCCTGCAGAACACTTTTATTGAACAACCAGTCATCCGCGAGGCTGGAAAGCTGTTTTTTGACAAATTCTGCCTGCTGAGCATTTATCGTCCTGCTTCGCAAAGCTTCGTTGAACTTATCACATGCGGGAATAATCTGGCTAATACCCTGTTTCATCAGTTCATTAGCCTGAGCAATCAGCATATCCGCTTCGGAATTAGTGAATTGAACAGGAGGCTGCATAGAAGTTGTCATTTCTGTGTTACCACCTGATGCAGTAAGAGTAGCATTGCCCATTTCAGTAATTCTTTCAGATTGGCCGGTACCAGGCAATTCCTGATTTGGCACTGGAGCTTCGCCATCCGAAGATGTAGCCCAGTTTGGCAAAGAACTATTTAAAGAAGATCCGCTTGAAGTGTTACCGGCAGAAGAAGATTCTTCAGAACCTGAAGGAATCGTGGTACCATTAGAATTCGGAATCAACTCAGTTTTACTCTTATTTCCGGAAATGTTAAGATAGGCAATTATACCAAAAATAAAAACTATAGAGATAATTGTATATATTCTGTTTCGATTCCTCCGTGGTGCACGCCGTCCGTAAATACGAGCCATTTCAAATTCCTTTCTTATGGTCAAAAAACATCACTCCATTGTCTGTTACTAAAGAATCAACCGGTTTATCATACTCGTTAACCGGAATAAAATCAACCACCTGTTCAGCATAAGCAAAGCCGCATTTATAGGCCTTTAGCTTTTCGTTCGCAAAAAATCTGTCATAATATGATCCGCCCCTGCCGAGCCTGTTGCCGTTCCTGTCATATCCCAATCCGGGAGTAACAACCAAATCAATATCCTCGAACGGTACCGGAACTCCTGCAATTGGATTGCGCAAACCTGAAGAAGCGGTTGAAAAACCAGTTTCCAGTGAATTAATCTGCACAGGAATCATATGCCGCTGCTCCCACGATATTTTCGGGACGGCAACTGTTTTTCCCGCTTTCCAGCATTGAAGAATCGCTTCTGATGTATCAATTTCGTAGGGAAGCGATAAATACATCATTACAGTTTCAGCTTCCTTAAACTGGGGCATCTCGGTTAAATTTTTACAAGCCTGTCTGCTTTTTGCGGTTCTATTCTTCTCATCTATTTTAAGAAGACAATTTTTTAATTCCAGGCGTAATTTTGCCTTGTCCATTTATCTATCCTTCTAACTTCACTCATTTTGTGAAGATTTACTATTTTCTAACAATGTTTGAAGCTTTTGTAAATAGTTCTTAATATTTTTTTCGTAGCCGATATCTTTCGGTTTGTAATATTTCTTCTTAATTCCAGCCGGAAGATAATCCTGTTTTACAAAACCTTCTTTATAATTATGCGGATATTTATAATCTGCGCCAATTCCAGCTTTTTTCGCGGCTGCGTAATGACTATCCTTCAAATGTACCGGCACAGGCAAAATCGGCTCATTTTTCACATCAGAAACGCCCTGCCAGACCGCCGAAGACGATGCGTTTGACTTAGGCGCACATGCAACATACAAAGCCGCCTGAGCCAGAGCCAACTGCGCTTCAGGCAATCCGACAAATTCAATTATCTGAAGAGCCGCCGCCGCTAATACAGTCGCCATCGGGTCTGCGTTACCAACATCTTCCGTAGCACAAATCGCGATACGACGTGCTATAAACCGGATGTCTTCGCCGCCGGATAACATTCTTGAGAGCCAGTAGATTGTTGCATCAGGATCGGAACCTCTCATACTCTTCTGCAATGCGCTTGCCAAATCATAGTGGGTATCCCCAGTGCCGTCATAATCTATTGTCTTCTGTTGTATCGACTCTTTAGCGATTTCGAGATTAAATTTTATCGTTAGATTTTTATTTCTTTTCGCCTGGGATAAAACTCCGACTTCAAGTGCGGTCAAAGCCTTCCTTGCGTCGCCTTCCGACATCAGCGCAATGTAGTTCAAAGCCTTGTCATCGGTTTCGATTTCGTAGTTACCAAGACCTCGTTCTTTATCTTTAACTGCACTCTTAAGCAGTTTGAAAATTTCGTCCTGGTTCAAATGCTCGAACTGAAATACAGTGCTTCGGGAAATCAACGGGGAATTAACCGAAAAGAAAGGATTCTCAGTAGTCGCCCCTATCAGTATCAAAACACCAGTTTCGACATCCTCAAGTAGAACATCCTGCTGTGCCCGATTGAATCGATGAATCTCGTCAATGAAAAGTGCCGTCCGAGTACCTTTCGAAGAAAGCCTTTTTTTTGCCTGGTCAATTACATCACGAATATCTTTCACACTCGCCGAAGGTGCGCTTAAGTGATGAAAATGCGCCTTGGTATAATTCGCAATTACAGTAGCGAGCGAAGTTTTCCCCACTCCCGGCGGACCGTAAAAAATCACGCTGCTCAGACGGTCGGCTTCGAGCATTCTCGTAAGAAGCTTGTCCGGCCCGAGAAAATGACTTTGCCCGAAAAACTCATCAAGCGTCCGCGGCCTCATCCGAGCCGCTAAAGGCGCAGCGGCATTCACCTGAGCCTTTCCCGCCTGCTCATAATCACCAAACAAACTTCCACTGGCATTATTTTGAACCATATACAAGCATTATACGAAAGATAAGTTAAATTGCGAAATGTTATTTTGAAACAGAAAACGATATCAGGTCTCTTTGTTGTTCTTGATAATATTTTTAGTACTAGTTTATTCGGCGCAATTCATCGTGCCCTATTCTTGGGAATAATCAAATATTATCCATTTTTCTTTATTAGCTTTCCACCAGCTTAGAACGTCTTTTACCTCAACATCATTTTTTATTCTGTTATCGGTTAGTTGTGAAACAAGAGGGATTAAATCAGATTCACCCTGTTCGATTTTTTCAATTATTAATGGAAGTGCCGCTACACCAAGCTTTGTTAATATGTTCCTGTTTTCATTTCTTTTGTATTCTGGAAATAGCTCATTAGTATCGGAACTCTTTCCTTGTAAATATTTTATATATTCTTCATCAAACTTCTGCTTCGTCCAGTTTTTCCCATTTTTGAACCAGTATTTCCATATTTTTGTACTATAATTTCCATTTGATTTTAATTCTCCCATCTCAGGAAAATCAATCGATGTTACAGTTATATTATTAATATCTTCTAAATTAACCTTTGTTTCAAGATGCAACTTTGTTAATGCCGTTAAAGAAGAACCTACAACATTAGTATCAATTTTCTGTTTTTCCCCCGCATCAAGCATTGATTCTATGACACGCATATCTCCCATCTTAGCTAAGGCATTAGCGCATTGATCCGCTACCAATTGATTTTTATTTACAAGATTAGCGATTAGCAAACCAATCGCTCTATCATCACCAAGAATACCTAAGCCTGCTGCCGCATATATTTTGATATCATATGCTTTTTGGTTATACACATGACTCAGATTAGGGTCCAAAATATAATCCCCATTTTGCAACAAATCAATCAATACAGGATATGCCTGAGAATCTTTTATGGAAGCCAGACAAAGAACGGCATAACATCTTGCAATATGTGCTCTAATTATACTCCATCTATCCGATACATCTATAAACCAATCCGGGCCATTTTTTATTACATCCAAAAGAAAAGGGATATCTTCTTTTTTATCCAAACCTTTCACAAAGTTTCTGAAAATGGAATCTCTATATAGAAGCGAATATCCTGTTTTATTACGGCCTGATGCTATGACAGCTTCTTTCAATAAATCAGACCTTGATTTGGATGTCTCCTCCGAAAAACATGTTTTGCTTAAGATAAGAAAGGAGCTAACTAAAATTATGATTAATTTGGAATAATTTAAGAGTTTCATTTTTTCTCCTAAAAATTATTTTAGGTGTTAAAAAGGAAAAGCAAACTTTTAATACTTAATACATAAAATTCAAGCATACTTTGCCAATAACGAAAACTCCCTGCAATAATATCATCTTCAGTGCAAACTATAAATGCCCGAATACCTCAACAAAACGATAATATCATAAAACAATAAATAATCAATTATTTTATTCTTTTTTCTCCGTCATCCTACTAGTAATTATCAGTTATGCAGGGTGCGTGATAACGCACTGTTCCTTTCTAATGTTAATCTGGCAAGAGTCATTGCAACTAAAAAATATTCTTCTGATGTACATCTTCTTACCATTTCCAATATACAAAAATGGACACTATCCATGAGTTTTTTTCTTAGCTGGTTCTGTTAGCCATGAATCTGGCGGTTTCGATGAGAGTGGTTTTTGTATTGCTTTGTGGTAATGAATCTATAGCATGAATTGCTTTGGAAACGTAATTTAGTGCCTGTTTCGATGCGTATTCGAGGCTTCCTGATTTTTTTAATATCTCGATGAATTCTGTTCTTCTATCTTTATCATTGTCACTATCAAGATATGTTTTTATCAACTCGTCGCGTTTGGATTTATCGCTGGAATTTAATAAATGTATTACGGCTAAAGTCGGTTTGTGTTTATCCGCATCGCTGCCGGTAGTTTTTCCTGTTCGTTTTTCATCGCCTATGATATCGAGAAGGTCGTCAGTGATCTGGAAAGCAATACCGGTATTTAAGCCGTAATCTGAAAAATGTTTTGCCTGACTTTCATCAGCGTGAGATAGAATCGCGCCGAGATAACAGCTATTGCTGAAAATTGCAGCACTTTTTTCTGTGATTACATTGATATATTCAGGCTCGCTCATTTGCCAGTTGTCTTTTTGTACAATCTGTCTTAGCTCTCCTTCACAAAGCCTGACCGCGGAATCGGCAATAACTTTAATTACATTCGAGTCAAGTTTGGAGGATAATTTAAAGACATGGCTCAATAAAAAGTCACCAAGTAAGACAGCGGCTTCGTTTCCCCAGAGGCTGTTTATCGTAGGTTTGCCCCGCCGCTGCAGGCCGTCGTCAATAACATCGTCATGCAGCAAGGTCGCGTGATGAACCATTTCGATACAGGCGGCTGTGTTAATATGCTTTTCGGTGATACAGTTATAGTATTTACCTACAAGCAAAATGAGTCCGGGCCGAATCATTTTGCCGCTCCTGTTGCGCAATGATTCAAGGAGCTTGTTCATATCCGGATTATTTTGATTGCCGGAAGAGACAGACAATTGC
>CAZMPL010000097.1:0-2592 GCA_964567805.1 uncultured Pirellulales bacterium
GCCAATCTTTAAAATGCCTGATTTTAGCTTAAAAATGGGGATTATGGGTTTATCGGAACAGTTTTTGAAACCTGCGAATCTGTCAATTTGACAGTTCTCATATAAAAAAACATCATCATTGTAGTATGCACATAAATTTTGTACACTTACAGAAATATAAATTCAGAATTTCAGTTCGAATAAGGAAGATTATGGAAAATGTAAAAGGTAAAACTCCGAAAGACAGCGCCGTGGAATCCAGGTATCTGATTATGCCGCATCATGCGAATCCGCAGGGTACCGCGTTCGGCGGCGTGATTATGAGCTGGATAGATATTGTTGCCGGTATGGCCGCTCAAAGACATGCCGGTCATGAAGTTGTCACCGCCTCTATTGATTCTCTATCATTCAGAGAGCCGGTACGTATCGGTGACCATGTCACCCTGAGAGCTTCGGTCAATTATGTCAGCCGAACTTCGATGGAAGTCGGCGTTCAGGTTACGCGAGAGAATCCATACGATGGGAAACAAGTAAGAGCAACTACTGCGCATTTGACTTTCGTAGCGCTCGATGAAAATAGAAAACCTGTTCCGGTTCCTCCGATTATTCCTGAAACACCAATAGAGAAAAAACGATATAGAAACGCGGAACTTCGAGTCAAAGCTCGAAAAGAATTGTTGAAGCAGATACAGTGACATTGGGAAATATAAATATTATTAGAGGGAAAGAATAATATTATGAGATATTTCAGGATACTTTTATTTGTATGTTTCTTTGTTCTTTTATTGTGTAATGTCGGATTTTCTTCGGAAGATGCAAATAAAAACGATTCGGAGAGTGTATCATATCTGACAAATATTTGGGAACTGGATGAGAGCAAACCAAGAAACCAGCATGTCTTCATGCCGCACAGGTCCAACTACATGTTACCTTATACATATAATAATCTCCCGAACGTTGATCCAATTAAAGAAGAGACCGGTCAGAATGTGCTGCAATCTGAAGCAATGTTTCAGATTAGCCAGAAGATTAAACTATGGCAGGATGTACTGGGCAAAGATATGGACCTCTGGGTCGGATATACACAGCGATCATTCTGGCAGGTTTATAATACCGCCGATTCGTCCCCTTTCCGCGAAACTAATTATGAACCGGAAATCCTGATGAATTTTCGAACGAACTATTCATTTCTCGGGATGCAGGTACGCTCAATTAATATGGGTCTTAATCACCAATCGAACGGCCGAGCTGAACCGTTATCCCGAAGCTGGAATCGTATCGTTGGCAACTTCGGTCTTGAAAAAGGCAATTTCACATTGCTCCTGAATACATGGTACAGAATACCGGAAAGTAAGGAAGAAGATGACAATCGGGATATTGACGACTACATGGGATACGGCGAGGTATGGGGCTACTATCTTTTGAATAATCACAGATTAGGTGTAATGCTGCGTAACAATCTTCGAACACATGAGAATAAAGGTGCTTTACAACTCGAATGGAGTTTCCCGCTTATAAAACGCATCAGCGGCTATGTGCAGTTCTTTACAGGTTACGGCGAAAATATGCTGGATTACGACCATAGTTCAAATCGAATTGGTATCGGTTTTATTTTGCCGGACTGGAAATAAAAAAACTGCTGAGGATTATCGGATTTTCAGAATACCCAGCGCCAGTGCGGCGAAAGCAGCCGCCATCAGCCAGAATCGCACTACAACCTGAGGTTCGCTCCAACCCATCAGATGAAAGTGATGATGTATCGGTGCGCATCGGAAAAGACGTTTGCCGTGTGTGTACTTGAAGTAACTTACCTGCAGAACAACACTCATCAATTCTATAACAAAAACACCCCCGATAACGAGCAGTAAAATTTCGTTTCTCGTAACAAGTGCACCGTAACCCATAGCTGCTCCCAAAGGAAGTGAGCCTGTATCTCCCATGAAAGTCTGCGCGGGATGACAATTGAACCATAAAAATCCGAGAACCGCGCCGAGAATCGCCGAGAAAAATATACTCAACTCCCCCGCCGGAATCGCAGGGAGCAAAAGATAACTCGACCAGGTTATATCAACCGTACCTCCCATCGTCTCGGAAGCAACATAGCAAAGCAATACAAGGACCAGGCTTACCATCGCAACACAGCCGGAAGCCAGGCCGTCCATGCCGTCCGTTAGATTGACCGCGTTGCTCGTTGCAGTCAGATAAAATAGAGAAATAATAATAAATACCCATTTATTCAATGGCAGGCTGCTGCTGTAAAAAGGCAGCCAGAACCTGATTCCATCCGGAACACGCGGATTACCATGTTCATCGGGCGCGGAAAAATCAATATAAAGGAATAAAGCTATTAAAACCGCACCGCCAATTTGAAAAACCAGCTTTTCCCATGCCCGCAATCCGTCTCTGCTCCTATGACGAATATTACTGGTCAGCTTAAGCCAGTCATCCATGCCGCCCAAAATACCGAACCAGATAATGACGAAAATTCCTTTTACAATATAAGGATTCGGGACCAGCTTTTCGGGGTCATAGAGTTTCGCCCATAAAAGTGTGCTTGTGATAATTGAAAAAAGAATAATCAGGCCGCCCATTGTCGGCGTGTTGGCTCTTTCT
>CAZMPL010000097.1:2619-7917 GCA_964567805.1 uncultured Pirellulales bacterium
GTTTAAAGTCGCGTGATAAAACTCCGGCCTGTCACCGGTTTTTTTAGTCATGAGCCAGCGAATAATTTTCGGACCAATGAGAAGAGCTATAGCAAGGCTTGTTAATACAGCAGCTACAGAACGAAAAATTACGTTCTGATATGCATAAAATCCAAACCGTTCGCCGGCTTTCAAATACCATAGGAGATGATATATCATCTAAAATTCTCGTATCAAAAAGAAGTGCCTAAAATGCCTAAAGTTATAAGTGACTAAAGTTGTGTTTTAACGCCATCAGCGACTAATTCTAACTTTAGCTCACTTTAAGTACTTTAGTTCACTTCAAACTTTTTATTTCTTTAAGTTTGTCAACGGCAGCTTCCAGTTTTGCTGTTCGCGAACCTTTTACTAATATTATATCGTAATCTTTGATAAATTCATGCAGTTTATTACAGGCAGAAAGTGTATCTTCGAAAGATTTTATTTGCAAATTATTTTTTGAGTTCTTCATTGCTTCGTCCGCCGCTATTTTCGATAGCTTCCCGACAGATATTATCAGGTCAACATTTGCATTGGCAATTTGCTCGCCAAGTTTAATATGCAATGTTTCAGACTGCGCGCCAAGCTCGGCCATATCGCCGCAGATAAAAACTAATCTGCGTTTTTTTGTCGCATCGATATTAGCGAGAATTTCCAAAGCGTTTTTCATCGAAGCAGGATTGGCATTGTAACAATCATTCAAAATAGTAATAGTACCGGCCTGCATTACTTCCGAACGCATTACATTACCGGAAAAACTTTTCACCGCATCTGCAAAATCCTGCGCCGATATTCCAAATAATTTGCAGATAGTCCATGCCGCGAGTGCATTGTCCACATTTCCCGGACCGGGTAAAGGCAACTCAACGTGAATATTATCGATTGTGAAGCTGCTCGACAAACCATGATACCTGACATTTTTCGCTGTGTTGTCGGCATCCTGATTTTTACCGAAAGACTTATAATTAATTTTCTTTTGACGGCAAAAACTTACCAACCGCTCGAAGTCCGAATTTATTATCATCACACCATCCGATAACAAACCTTCGGAGATTGACATTTTTTCTCTTACGATTGCGTCCAGATTTCCGAATCCTTCAAGATGAGCCGGATGAACATTAATCACGGCCGCGATATCAGGATTTGCGATTCGAGTGAGATAAGCAATTTCGCCCGGATGATTCGAACCAAGTTCCGCTATTACAATTTCGGTTCCCTTTGGCGCGTTGAGCAGAGTGAATGGAAGTCCTATATTATTATTGAAACTTTTCGGAGATTGATGAGTTTTAAAATGCCGACTCAAAACATGATGAGTTATCTGCCGCGTAGTCGTTTTCCCAACCGAGCCTGTTATCGCGACAACTTTATAACCCGCTCTTTTGCGATATTGGCGAGCCAAATCACCGAGAGCTTTTATAGTATCATCAACTTTGATAATTCGTCTCTCGTCGTGGCATGGCCATCCTGGCCATGCTTCATGGGCAGGATGCCCATGACACATATCGGGTCCCAATTCACGAGAAACAACCGCACAGACAGCGCCTTTGGCGAAAACGTCAGCAATATAATCATGACCATCGAACTTTTCACCAGCGATTGCAAAAAAGCAATCTCCCGGTTTTACAGTCCGCGAATCCGTACTTACACCTGCAAACGAAGGCACACAATCTATTATGGAAAACTCGTTCATACTAATCTCGAGCAATAAAATCAATTCAAATCAAATAAACTACATCGAATCATAACAGTATGCGCATAGTATTTCCATAAATCAAGACTCAATATGAATGTTCTTATGAATAATATCAGCAGAAATATTTACTTAATACTTCGCCTTTTACTTAGCGATACTTCTTTCGGCATAAGATTTGACTGTTATATTTGGATGGGACTCAGCAGCCCAGCGCAAAGCTTCTTTCGCTTCAGGTTTGTTTGAAAGCGCAAGAATACCAACAGCTTCAAAAGATGGCCCAAACGAATCAGATTTACTTCCATTTTTCAAAGCATCTATTACTAGATCAATTACTTCATCTATCTGCTCTCTTGCACCTGCTTCATTTCTACTTGAATGCTGGTATAAAGATTGAAGAATCCAACGCTTCATACTTGCATCCTGAAGATATTTTTTTAAAGCCTCTATTAAATTTTTCACAACAACTGGATTCCTGCTTTCACCCAGAGTTTGTGCCGCTGAAGCACGGACTTCTGCAGATGGATCATCCAACATTTCTTCTAATCGTGGCAATACATCGTCTGCTTCATTACGACGAAGCCAGGATATAAAACGTCTCGGACTACTTTCTCGAACAGATACATCTTCATCATAGAGAAGCAGTTTTAACGCTTCTTTTGCCTCTGGATGTTTGCTATTATCCAGATCAATGGCAGACCGTGATCTGATCCTTGGTTCTTTATGTTTTGTTAAAGCAATTAGTGTTGACACGGTATCAGGTGTATCATATTTTGCAAGAGCCATACTTGCTGCTGAAACTACATTCAAATCTTTACTTTCAGTCAACTCAATAACACGGGCAATAGTTTCGTCTGCCTTGATAAATCTAATACCTTGCAAACCGATTTGCTGAATTTCAGAATTAGGATCATTAATTAAATCTATCAATTCATTTTTATAATTATTTCGCTGTTTGCTATCAGCAATCTTTATTGATACATAAGAACGAGCTTCGGACTGTAATCTTTTATTGGCGCTTTTTGCTTCAACAATCATAGCAAGATTTTTCTCATTTTCATCTTTTAAGGAAACTATTTCCAATATGCGCTTAGCAGCGTCTATTTCAGTTGCTTCGCTATTCTTTTCAAGAGTAATTTTACCATGACCAGATGCTGCTACAACAACTTGACCATTATCATTTTTATTACCGTAAATCAGAACTTGCTCGCCATTTTTAAAATTAACAGGGCTTCCAAAATCATATTCTATTGTTACTGGCGTTACGATTATAACGTTAGAATCTAATTTCCCAGATAAAACTTGTTTAATCTTTATTGTCGCAGTATTCTTCCCTACTTCCGAAACCTGTCCTGCGAAAACTACATTACTTTGCTCAGTAAGATCCCATAAATTATATATCACTGGCTTTGCATTGGCTGAACAGGACATTACCAGAATAAACACTATAACAAAGAATTGAAAAGATTTACTCGCTTGAAACATAACAATATGCCTCCAAATATAATTATATTATTTCCCACACATTAAATTATAATTCTATGGTAATATTGAAATATTGTCAATCGCTAAATAGACAAATATTTTCGTATTTTATTATTCAGGCAATTTAAATCATACGAATAGTACCAGACCAATTCTACCCTTTAACGCAAATCAAAGGGGCAAGTTTTGCGACTTTTTTGGCGAGCTTGGCATTTTCGGTGGCGTCGGCTACGGAAACTACGTCTTTATATGCTCCCGGGGCTTCTTCGGCGATACCTTTAAAAGAAACACTTTTTATAATGATTCCTTTGTGCGCCAGGCCCTTAATTATATCGCGGCCGCTGTATTTTTTTGTTGCCTGTGTTCTGCTCATCGCCCTTCCAGCACCGTGCGAGCATGAACTGAAACATAGATCTTCGCTTTCTTTCATGCCTGCGAGAATATAAGAAAATGTCCCCATAGTTCCGCCGATTAATACAGGCTGTCCCGCGTCTCTTAAATCTTCCGGCAATGAAGGATGTCCCGGGCCGAAAGCGCGTGTCGCACCTTTGCGATGTATATAAAGTTTCATTGATTTGCCATCGACTTTATGTTCCTCGACTTTGCATGTATTATGCGAAACATCGTAAAGCAGTTTCAGTTCCGCTTGAGGAAAAACACGCCCGAAAGACTCGCGCACAAGGTGCATAAGAACCTGGCGGTTCGCAATCGCGCAGTTTATACCGGCTCGCATAGCTCCGTAATACTGTTGGCCGATATCGGACTTTATCGGCGCGCAGGCAAGGTCACGCTCTGGTAAATCTATACCTTCTTCTTTTGCGGCCTTCAGCATTCGCGGCATATAATCAGTCGCGACCTGGTGACCAAGTCCGCGTGAGCCGCAGTGAATTGTCACTACAATGTCACCGAGTGCGACTCCATAAGCTTCCGCGATTTCCTTATCGAATATTTCTATTACTTTTTGCACTTCGAGATAATGATTTCCCGAACCGAGTGTCCCTACCTGGTCTTTCTGTCTTGTTTTCGCCTGGTCCGAAACGAATTCCGGTTTCGCGCCGGAAGCGATACCGTTTTCTTCTGTCCGTTTAAGGTCATCGTTTGTACCGTAGCCGCGTTCAACTGCCCATTTCGAGCCGCCGATAAGCATTTCGTCCATTTCGTCTTTTGATAAAATAATTCTTCCCGTGCTTCCAACTCCAGCCGGGATATTTCGAGCCAGTTCGTTTGCCAATCTTTCTTTAACAGGTTCGATTTGTTCTTCTTTGAGTCCGGTTAAAATAGTTCTTACGCCGCACGATATATCGAAACCTACACCTCCCGCGGAAATTATACCGCCTTTATCCGGGTCGAACGCGGCTACTCCTCCGATTGGAAAACCATAGCCCCAATGAGCATCGGGCATTGCAAAAGACGCTTTTACGATACCGGGCAAACTCGCTACATTCGTGCCCTGCTGATACACATTTTCGTCCATGCTTTTTATTATGTCATCGTTACCGAAAAGAATAAATGGTACACTCATCTTGTCAGACGGATCCAGGAACCATTGATAACCTGAACGTTTTTTAAGATTTTTCATTTGTCACTTTTTTCCTTAAATATAAATTGCTCATTTATGGAAAAACATACTTTATGTCATTGCGAGTGAGGCTGAGCCGAACGCGGCAATCTCCAACACTCGATACGTTTGAGATTGCCACGGCCTAAAGGCCTCGCAATGACATAAACAAAGTAAACTAAATATCGACTATACATTGTGCTAACCATTTTCCGTTTTCCAGAGAAACTTTCAAATCGGAATATGAAATTCCTTTTATTTCAACGCCGGGCTCATGTTTTTTCAAATCAAGTTTTTCCCCCCATGCGAAACCTGTCAATTCGCCTTCATTGATTTCGACCTGAAACCTGCTGAAAAACATTTTTCGAGTTGTCATTTCATAAAGGATATTACCGAGCCATGCGATGAAAAGCAATTCTATATCATCTTCATAACATGTGATTTCGATTTTTTCTTCCTGATTAACTTTCTCGGGATCGACATTTACGGCGACAAGCGCAATAGCGGCGTTAGCGAAAGCTTCTTCCAAACTTTCACCAAATCCGCG
>CAZMPL010000097.1:8017-10955 GCA_964567805.1 uncultured Pirellulales bacterium
CAAGCGCAATAGCGGCGTTAGCGAAAGCTTCTTCCAAACTTTCACCAAATCCGCGGATACCCATATCTGCAGTATGTGAATAATGTTCCCAGTTTCTTTTCATAAATTGATTTATATCATATTTTGCCCACTTCGATATAATGAAATTATGAAATATCAGCTTATTTTTAGAACGATTTTGCCGAATTGTTCGCCACGTTCCATTTTCTGCATAGCCTTTTTCGCGTTCTCTAAAGGATGAATTGAATCTATCACAGGTTTGAGTTTTGCGTTCGATACGGCTTTAATCATTTGCCTGAAATCTTCTTTCGAGCCCATAGTCGAACCTAATATCGAAAGCTGGTTCCAGTAAACCTTCTGCAAATTAGTCTGAGCCATAGCACCTGAAGTAATCCCGCAAATAACAATTTTTCCACCCCGCCGTGCCGTTGACAAATTAATCTCCATTGTTGCGGCGCCAATAGTATCGACAATTATATCGACTCCCCTGTTCGATGTAAGTTTCAATACTTCAGCGGCTACATCGGGAACTTTCTTATAATTAATTACGAAATCGACGCCGAGTTTTTTTGCTTTTTCCAATTTCTCATCCGACGATGAAGTAACTATTACCTGTGCTCCAAACAATTTTGCAAATTGCAAACAAGCCAGCGCCACGCCGCCGCCTGTACCATGAATTAATATTGTATCCGAAGGTTTTAATTCCGCTCGTGTCATAAGCATGCGCCATGCGGTTTGATACGACAAAGGCAATGCCGCCGCTTCGTCAAACGAAAGATGAGCAGGCTTGGGTTGTACATTTTCTACCGGAACAGCGACTTTTTCAGCGAACGTACCTGGTCGAATCATCCCAATAATACCGAATGACTCACATTCACTTTGCTGGCCCCTGAGACAGAATTCGCATTTGCCGCAACTTAGCGCAGGATTTATTACGACTTCATCACCGATTTCGAATCCGTCAGCATCTTCGCCTTTTTCGACAATTACACCTGAGCCATCCGAGCCGAGAATATGAGGCTTCATAAAATCCTGCGAACCTCTTCCATTTCTTACCCATATATCCAGATGATTCAGAGCCGCCGAGTGTACCTGTACTATAACTTCCCCAGATTGAGCAATCGGATTTTCCACATCCTCTACGTTTACAACTTCAGGCCCGCCGTGTTTTGTTATAACTGCTGCTTTCATACTATTCTCCAAATAATTATATTAATCTTAATTACTTTTCGTATAGCATCAATAAGTAAATTCCTTAATAGAATTGCGGCTAAAAACGTGTGTTATTCTGATATCAGGAATGTATGTAAGCGTTCACAAAAAAACATTCATTTGCAGATTTTTCTTTAAAACACGCACTCTCGTTCTTCGCAGCGAAGCGCTGCTTCGCAGAGTAGAAATTGTCATTCCGCACTTGTTGCGGAATCCAGAAAATAAACGAATATGGATTCCCGCCGGAGTTTATCCCTTGGGGGCGGGAATGACAAAGTCGTATTTTCCGTGAATGGTTACGAATGTATTAGTTGTTCTGAACGTTGTTCGATGCCTTTATTTCCTATTACATAGGCTTCGAATATTTCATCGAGGTTCAGTTCGTTTTCCTGTGTGCCGTTGGAGGACATTGATTTGATTTTTGCTCTTTTTGATTCGTCACAATCTTCTACTGTTACTGAAATAGTATTGCCTGTTTGAAACACGTCAAGAACTCCGGGTATCTCTTTAAAATCAGTATTTACAGAAGGAGTTATAATGAACCTGCGAACACTTTCTCTAAGTGCATCGGTTTTGCACGATTTAACTATAACTCCATTATCAAGTATAGCGATATGGTCCGCGACAGGTTCGATTTCATAAAGCAGGTGACTCGAGAAAAATACAGTTACGCCGTCCGATTGCAATAATTCGATGACGTGACGCAGAAAATCTTTTCTCGCTATCGGATCAAGTCCAAGTGTCGGGTCATCAAGAATTACAATGTCCGGCCTGTGACCAAGAGCAAGAAGTAAAGCAAGGCTCGAATTCTGTCCCTTGGAAAGTTCTTTTACTTTCGTATTGAGTGACAAGCCGAATTTATCTATGAGTTTGTTTGTAAATTCATAATCCCAGTTCGGATAAAATCCGGCTACCCATTTTATGATTTGTTTTACTTTCATCCAGCCGTACATCTGCTGGTCCTCTGCCATAAAACCGATTCTTCTACGTATTCCAAGTGTTTGAGTAAAACTATCCAGGCCACCGACGAGACATTTTCCTGATTTAGGTTTTTGCAGACCGAGCATTGTTTTAATTAGAGTTGTTTTGCCTGTTCCGTTCCTGCCTAAGAAGCCGAATATAGAACCTTTCGGTACTTCGAGATTTACGCCTTTCAAAACTTGTTTTTTTCCGTATGAAAAATGCAAACCTTCAATTTTAATTGCCGGCTCTGACATTTGTTTTCCTTTCGCTTTACATTATGTAGAAATTAATCGTAAAATTATTCTCAGGAGATTTATCACGGAGCTTTAAGGAGACACATATATAGTTTTTGTATGTAGTCTCCTTCTTCATTTTTCATGGCTCCAAACAATGACATATACAGAAGAATATTTCCATTATCAGCTACTGCCATATCGTTAATTCTATAATCCATTCTTACGAAGTGACCTAATTTGCGAATTCGAGTACCTGAACGAATATCAAACACCATTAATGTATGAGTACCCTTCAAATAGAATTTTCCATCCTTAACAAGTGTTTCATAAGGTCGATAATTCGGTTCCAGATTTTCTTCCAGAATTGTTATTCTTCTTGAAGCAGTATTTTTACAATAAATATATTCGTCATCATAATTAATTACTTCAGAACATGTTATTGTTTCATCGTTTAAAATATGACAATATAATATTTTAGGTAATTATAAAAGTTTTTGCACCAAATAATAGATGTTACAATGGTGCAG
>CAZMPL010000098.1:0-10933 GCA_964567805.1 uncultured Pirellulales bacterium
AATCGGTATGTGTATCAAGAAAAACTACATTGCATCCTTTTCCCTTGTGGTTGTCTAATGTTAAAATTTCTGGTCCTCCAACCTGGTTCCAGCCGGGATGAGTCTCGAATAATACAACTATATTAGGATCTTTAGCGTCAGCAATTTCAGTAATATATTTATTTATAGCATAGTTGCAAGGTCCTTCTTTGGCATCTCTGCATCGAAAACTTTTCGGAGTAACATCACAATATTCTATTAATAAATCGCACCATTTTTCAGGTGTCGGATAACCATTGAAATCATTGACATAAATCATCATTGCTTTTCCTAATCCAGCCATATTTGTGCCGCAATAAAAGCGAGATGGCATCTGGTGGTTTATCGCTATTAAGCTCATTAATATTTCCGGGATAAGTAAAACTGCAATTAATATAATAATCAGTTTAATTCCTTTATAATTTTTTCTGATTTCATTTTCGCTTTTTTTATTTTCCATTTTTAATCTCCCTTTGTATTGTTGTTTTATAATTTAAATTTCCCGATATATCCGGCTTCGACACAAAATTGCAGGATACGGTTCGCCAGAGGAGCGGCGTCTCTTGAGCCGTGCTGGCCGCCTTCGACGATTAACGCGAACGCGATTTTGCGGCCTTTGCTGTCAATCGCGAAACCGCCGAACCATGCGTGTTCCGGATTTTCAGTGGAACCTGTTTTGCCGTATATTTTCAACTCCTCCTGTCTGAATAAATCAAGAGCCGGTGAAAATTGATCATAAGCAGTACCGTTTCTTTCATTCACTACCGCATACATGCCGTCATAAACGGTGTCGAGTGTATGTTGAGAAATATTCAGAGGTGTTTTTTCACTGACCGGCAAATCCATATACAATCGCGGGTTCATATATATTCCGCCGCGGGCGAGTGTCGCCATCGCATTGGCCGCCTGTAAAGGTGTCACTCGTAAATTGCCCTGGCCTATACCGAAAAATTTTTTTTCACGGGAAATAATCGGAGTCATTTCTTTGAGAGTTAAATTAGAGCTTATCGGCTTTCTACTCGATAATATTCCCGGCGATTCACGTATGCTTCTTGAATAATCCGGAAGGTCTGGGAAAGCAGGTGACTTCAGTATTTTATGGCCATATCCGAAATTGTATAACCAGTATTGTAAGGTGGGAGAACTTATCATATCAGCGAGTCTCGAAAAGTAAGCGTTACAGCTTCCTTTAATTGCGTTACGCGCTATGTTATTATTTGTGCCCCACATTATATCATGTCCTGAATGGCTATCTTTCCAAATCCAGCATCTTGGCCAGCCTACTTCAGGAGTGTGAGCCGGACAGCTTATAGGTTCATCCGATGTAATAAGACCTTCTTCCATGCCGGCAACGAGTATAAGAGGTTTTACAACAGAACCCGGCGGATAATTCTCGTTGATAGCACGATTTATTAACGGTTTGTGAGGATTAAGATTCGGGTCCGTAAGTTCCTTCCAATCATACCTGGCGCGGTTATTGTCATAATTCGGAAGCGAAACCATAGCTAATATGTCATCCGTTTCGACGTCAATAACAACTGCGGCCATGCCATCGCCTACATTAGGTTCAAAATTATAAGAAGCCATGTAATCTTCAATTTTCTGCTGCAGCTCGATATCAAGAGTTAATTTTACATCCTGCCCGAAATTCGGTTCGGTCCGGCTTACGAGCTGCTTGTCAATATCGGAATACACCGTACCTCGTGTTCCTCGAAGTATAGGTTCACATGCGTATTCTACGCCGTCAACTCTGCCGCATACATCATCCAAAAGGTATCTTCTCAATTCATCATCCTGGAAGAGTGTCGTATTACCAGGGACACCGCCGACCCATCCGATAGTTTGAGCCGCTGTGTTTTTATATGGATAAAATCTTTTACCTTTGGATATAACTTCGATTCCGTCGATATCCATAAATTCGAACTGTGCCATGAAGACATCATCAGTTGTTTCAAGTTCGAAAAGTGTGAAACTTTCTTTCATTTCAGCCGTGCGGAAGTCGTATATTTTAAGCAATCTCTCGTTCGGGTCTGGTACAGCTTCTTCAAATGTCTGGTTCGGATAATTATTTTTCCAGACACAGTATTTCCGAACATTCCATACCGCCTCGTTTTGTTGTTGTATCACCTGCTCTATTTCCGGAATTGTCAAATTGGTAAATGTAGTCAGATTATTAAAGTGAGTACACATATCCATTATGTTTTTTATCTGCTCAACTTTATTCTGTATTTCAATATTTGTTTTATAGAGAGCATTGGGATCGTTACTTCTTTTTGCGAGCAAACGTCTGCATTCCAGGTAGTTCGGATCCATGTATTGGCTGAGCTGGTAATCTATCGCGAGCCAGTATGTTGGTACATCGGTAGCGATTATTCTGTCATTCCTGTCGAGAATTTCACCTCTGACAGTTGAAAGGTTCTGTGTTTTAGCCCCTACATTTTTAAGTTTTTCTATTTCGACCTGAACCGAATAACTTGGAAATAACTGCATTTGTGCCAGGCGAATTATGCAGGCTAAAAACAGTAGAGAACTGACAGCTATAAAGATTTTAATTCTTTTACTGAACATTTTTAATAATGTCTTCGATAACGAGACGAATTTACTTTCATCCACCAGGCGACCGGCATATATACGAATGGGCCGACAATGGCTGAATAGATTGCAGTCTTCAGAATATAACTACTCTCTATTGTACCGATATGTTTGAACGAATACAAAGCATTCGTTAAAAAACCAGATAGTAATGTCAATGCGAATATCGAAGCGATTTGGTAGGGCACTTTCCTTAATGCGAAAACACGGTTCAGGTAAGAAAGTGCGGTTCCGAGAATGCCGAAGCTTATCATTTGAGTGCCCATTGAAACGCCTATCAAATCTGCGGCGAAACCTATTGAAAAGGAAGTGATAATCGCGTCTGATGTAGTATTATAAACAGCGAAAAAAACAACAAGGATAAGCATAATATCTGGTTTAAGGCTGTAACTTGACAAAAAACCGGCTTGTGCGATTGTTGCCAGACAAATCAAAATTACAAACCGAATCCATCGCATTTATATATCTCCGGCAGGCTCGATTAATTTTGCTGTTTCTCTATTATTATTGCAACCTCGTTAAGTTCTTCGACGTTCCACGCTGGTTTTACTGTTATATCCAGGAGCAGGGGATTTTTATCATCAGGCTTACATTTCAAGACTGTTCCAAGATACCTGTCCCAGTCAGTAGCCCCGGCACGCTTTAGAGCATAAACTTTCTGTCCCGGTAGTATTTCTATATCTCTCGACACATTACTGATTCTTGCTGTATTGTCACCATTTCCCTGCATCCATAATCTCTGTCCCAGTCCTTCGATGCGAACGGCAATATTGGACTCCGGGTCCGTAATCAGTTTAACTTTCGCGTTTTTCATCTCAGGTGCGATATTTGAAATGGTACCAATGATAGTTAAATTACGTGCCATAACGAGTTGGCCTTTTTCAATACCTTTTACTCCTGCGCAATTTATTGTTAATTCACTGAGATTAATGTTCGCCGCTGCGGGAACGACATAGCCGTAGATATAATCGATGTTTTGGCCGACATAACTGTTCAGGTCAGTTAGAAGCTGAAAATTGTCTGCCATTTGCTTGAGCTGCTGATTGAGAATGTTAATTTGATTTTCGAGTATTTCGTAATCTTTTTTGGAAACGTTGTCTTTAAGATTTTTTTGTGTTGTGCTCGATAGAGATAAATTTCTGGTAGCGTTGAGAGGTACATGAAAAATGTGAGCGAAAGCAAGCTGAAGTTTATCAGAAGAATCCTGAGGTGTAACGTAGAAAATTATGCTCGCTAACATGCACCAGGTGAACAGCATTCTTTTGGAAAGAGAACCTTCTCTCTTTGTGCTATTTCCAATAATCCTGGTTTTAATAAGCTTCCATGCCATTTTCATTTATCGCATCGCGTAGTGAGTATTGCGTATTGAGTATATTATCCCGCATTACGTAATACGATTTACTCAATACAGTTTTCATTCCCATCCGTATTCGTTATGATCCATAGTGTCCTTCCAGATTTCGAGATTTTCCAGGTAAACTGCGGTGCCTCTTGCAACGCAGCTAAGTGGGTCTTCGACTTGTTCGACTTTTAATCCGGTCGCGTTTGCGAGTATCGAATCCATCCCGCGAAGCAGTGAACCGCCGCCGCAGATGTGGATTCCATTATCGATAAGGTCCGCCGCCAATTCAGGCTCGGCTTTTTCGAGTGTCATTGTTACTGTATCAATTATAGTCGAAATCGGATCGCGAAGTGCTTCACGAATTTCTTCGCTGGTAATGACAATTTTTCTCGGAAGACCTGAGATAGTGTCACGGCCTGCTATTTCCATTGTCAATTCTTCTTCGAGCGGAGATACCGAACCAATCTGTATCTTGACTTTCTCGGCTCGCGCGTCACCTATGAGAAGGTTATATGTTTTCTTGAGATGGTTTACAATCGATTCGTCGAAGTCATCTCCGCCGATACGAATTGATTCTGCGGTTGCGATATCGGCAAGACTCATGATTGCGATTTCAGTGGTTCCTCCGCCGATATCGACAATCATCGAAGCGGTGGGGTCTGTAATAGGTAAACCTGCGCCTATACCTGCGGCCATAGGTTCATCAACGAGAAAAACTTTACGTGCTCCTGCGCGTTTTGCGCTTTCGATTACAGCTCTTCGTTCGACCGCGGTAATTCCGCTCGGTACCGCTATGACGACACGTGGTCTTACAAGACCTCCTCGGCCGTGAACTTTACGAATGAAATAGCTAAGCATCGCTTCTGTTATTTCGAAATCGCTTATTACGCCGTCCTTCATGGGCCTTATAGCGCTGATTGAACCGGGGGTTTTTCCGAGCATTTCGCGGGCAACGAGACCTACAGCTTCGCCGTCATTGAGAACGACATTTGTTCCTTTGCGAACAGCTACGACAGAGGGTTCGTTGAGGACAATACCTTTGTCGCGGACACAAACCAAGGTATTGCAGGTACCAAGGTCGATACCCATATCCATACTAAACCAGCCTAAAAATCTGTCCAGCACTTTAGACTCCTTTCATAAAGAAAATCATTACATTTAAGGCGAATTTACTTTTAATAATGAAAATGCCATTTTAAGAAGTACTTTCCCCAAAATGCCGGATCAGACATGACCTGTGAAATGACACATCCGCATTCGTTCATGCCTAATCTCCAAAATCACAACCGAAAATTTTCGAATTGTTCTCTATATATACAATTTAGTGATAATTGTCAATAAAGATTTGTTACGGTTTAATAATTTTGAACATAGTTTCGTATTGTGAATTGCACAGGAATGTGACAAGTCCTGCGGTTGATAAGACAACCAGGAATGCTATAGCTAATAATGCCGTATATAGATTGTCCGGCACAAAGAATTTTTTACCACCAGATGGAATAACCGGGCTCATAAATATACCTCACTAAGTATGTTATAAATTGGTTTTTACTTTATCGCCTGCTTTTGGCATGCCATTAGTAACAAGGTCAAGGTGGCCGGAAGCCTGATCAGCATCGACTTTGGAAACCACGATATCGCAAACGAAAGCGTTATTTCGAATAACATGGAATCTCATATTATTTTTAACACCATGTGCCGAGCCGATGGATATTGACGCTAAAGACTCCTCTGGTTTTACCTCCATTATGACACCTTCCAGATCAAGGTCTCTGATTGCCGGAGCTGTTTGGAATTCTGATGTTGAGGGTATTCCAGTTCGTTTACCTGCTGCCATTAAACTGCGGTCTAAATCATTCTGAATTTTTGTTTTTTCTTCAATCAGGCGTTTGTTATCTTTTTCTAATTGAGCAATTGTCGCATTTAATGTTACTACTTCATCCTGTAACTGATTGATTTTTGTCGTATTTGCTCTTTGTTCGTCAAGTAATTTTGCGGCTTCTTCTTTTGCCTGCTTGGTTAAACTGTTGTTCATCTCAACTGTTTTTGCATTATCAGCTAATATTATACTATTTTTTTCTAATGTGTCTCGTGAAACGCTTAATTCAGTTTCTACTTGTTTTAACTGATTTTTAATGACATCATTTTCTGTTTGTAGCTCTTCAGTCCTGTTACTAAGAGTTGTTGTTGCAGCATCAAGTTGTTTTGTTAGGTTATCTATCTGCTCTTCCAGGCCAACCTTGTCGGATTTCAGAGACTGAATATCATCGCGTCTTTCGTCGTATGCTTTTTTGTAATCAGTAGCACTACCTACATAAGTAACTGTAATTCCGCAAAGGAAAATTGAAGATAAAGCTATTAAAACTACTAAGATTTTTGTAAGCGTGCTCAAAACAAGCCCCTTTCAATAGAATTGTATTTTTTTCTATTCACCCACTACCTTACATTATATGTTTTTTGTGCGAAAAGCGCCCCCAAAAGGCTTCCTCCTCGCTTATTAAGGTTTTTCATCAAAACCTGATATTTTCAAGCTAATATACATTACTATATGTCCAGCAACAGAACATATATATCATGATTTTACGCTTATGAGGGCGAAAGGTCAAGTGATTTTTACCAAATAGCCTAAATTAAATGGGTGATATTTTAGCGATATGTTAAAATCCGATAATATACGGTATTTTAATGTTATTGCCGTCGAGAAGAAGTAAAAACGGCTTTTGCGGCAGCTAAACGTACGAAAGGCGACTCATTTTTCATAAGTTCGGGCAAAAATTTTGTCAAATCTTTAGTACCAATTTCGCCTATTGCTAATGCGGTAAGAGTTAAAATACGTTCCCGTGATTGCGGATCCTGGTTCTGATACAGTTTTTTCTTCATAACCTCAAGAACCACATTTTTACCCTTTTTATTCTTCAATTTCCCTAATTGCTCGGCTGCGGAAATGCGAATTTCCACAATCTGGTCGCTTAACATGCTTAATAATGCGTTCTCTGCCTGTGGAGTTCCAAGAGCACCCATGGCTTTCACTCCAATGATTCTTTCGTCGGCATATACGCTGATTAACATTGTCCATATAGTATTAAAAATGCTTTCATCTCCAAGCATAGCAAGAGCTTCTGCCGCCTGGTATGAGACCATTTCGCTCGAATCAGGGGCTCTCATCAGGTTATAAAGCGGTTTTATTGAGGTTTTATCGTTACTTTTACCTAAAAGTAAAGCGGAATTGGCTTTAATAGTCTGGCTCCCGGTGCTATTGATTGTTTCTCGAAGTACGTTGAGATATTCGGGGTAACCAAGCCTGGACATCGCATACGAAGCCCCGATTATTACATTCGGGTCTGAATCCCGTAATAATTGATTCACCGCGTTTACTGCAGGTGAATATTGCATTTCTCCGATAGCTACAGCGGCTGCAAAGCGAACCGGCACAAATCTGTCCTGAAGCATCGCCTGAACATTTGGCATATAGTTTAACTGTTTTGTATTAGCGGAAATCTCAATTGCATTTACTCTGACAAAGGGATTATCAGACCTTAGTGAATCATTAATGATTTTATATGCTTCGGTTTGCATATCGCTCAAACCGGGCTTTGTATTTTTGGTATTGGAACTGCATCCGGAAACAGAAAGGATTGATATTATGATACCGAAAAATATTGCTCTTGCGTGTGTTATATTGAAGGAAATTGCAGGCCCTGGATAAACATGTTTACCTTTCTGTATCCCGTATCCTGTATCCTGTATTCTGTTTTCTGTTTTCATATTCTTCAGTTCCAATTAATATTTCACTATTTCTTGAATCGGACAAATCTGCCCGAAAGTGATATAATTATCACAAAAAAAACACAAAATTCGCAAAAATAATCGAGCCATTCGCCGTATTTACTGAAAAATGTCGTTCTGGTATCTATAGGTATTTTATCGGCAAACCATCCGGGCATACCTTTTCGTTCCATGGCTTTTTCCGGCAGAGAACCTTCTATATATCCGTTTTTGATTCGACCGCAGGTATCGATAAGGCAGCTTATGCCGGTATTTACGCTTCTCAGTACGGCCAGCCTGTTTTCTATCGCTCTAAAAGTGCAAACCGCCGCATGTTGGGGAAGTTCTGCGCTTGGTAAGACTTTATCGTCTGACCATTTCACAAACCAGCCGTCGTTGGAGATATTTACAAGCCAGTCAATTTGTTTTTTTCTATCTTTACCTATTGCAAATTTCCTCGTTAGGCCCGGAACAGTATCTTCATAGCAAATTATCACGCTGAATTTATATTCCTGATCTTGTTTATCTTTCATATGAAAGACTGTGTAATCTTTACCGTAATCGAGTGAGTAATCGAATTTATATGGGATAAAATCGAGGTTCATAAGAATCTGGTAAAACCATGCCATGGATTTTCGCAGAGGCAGAACTTCTCCGAACGGCACGAGATGGATTTTGTTATAAACTTCCGGATCTTTGTAGCCGTCTTTCTTGTAAAGGAAAGCGGAATTAAATTGTTCTCCAATAATTACGTCCCTGTTTTCGGCAATTTCAGGCGTGCCGCCATAAGCTCCTACAAGCAGATTGGTTTTATTTTTAACATGTTCACTAAGCCGCTTATCTAAAATTATGGATTCATGTGTATCTTCGCGAAAATCGAGAATTTCGGGATTCAATATTGCCTGAACCATTGTTTCAGGCCATACAATTAAATCAGGATTGAGTAATATTGCCTCGTTACTGTCTTTCATCAGATTATCGAATATTTCTCTACCTGATTCGAAAGTATTTTTCACAGATTGTGGAATATTCGATTGCAATGACGCGGCGAGTGGTCCTTCCTTAACGCAAGCTTTTTCCTGCCCGATTCTCCATTGTCCATAAAAAAAAGCTGCAATTACTGCTAAACAAACAATTCCAGTTTTTACAGCAAGTAGGATGGGCTTCAGCCCATGCTGTTTTTTATACGTTGACCATGTGAATATAACAAGTTCAGCAATAATTCCATTCACCAAAGCAATTAAGAATGATACACCGCCGGCGCCGAAAATATCCGCTATTTGAATAATTGTAATGTTTTTGTATTGGCTGTGAGCAAGAAATCTCCAGAAAAATCCGCCGAGGAAAAGTCCCTGCATCCTTTCTATCCCAACGATAAGAATTGCCGCCGCGAGAAAAAGAGGCACTTTCTTCTTAATGAAAAATTTCAGGCAAAAATATAACAACGGCCAAAGCAACGCAGTGTACAAACACAAAACCAGCCAGCCTGCGATTGTAATCGGAGTTAACCAGAGTAACGCAATTAGCCAGTAAACAGCCGCGATAACATAAATTGTTAAAAATAAACGTCTTGGCCTGATGTAATAATTTTGAAAATAATGTATGGCTAAAAGAAATGGAACATAAGAAATCCATGCAAGGAACGATAAATCTATCGGAGTCTGAATTACGCTAAGCATTAAAGCGCTGGCGATAAAAGGCAGCGCGATTATAAATATGGAGACGCTTGGCTGTGCGTCACTACGCGGATTTGTTTTATCTTTTTTGTGTTCATTCGTGTTCATTCGTGGTTTCTATTTTCCGTTATCTTAGACAACATCCGTATATCTTTGTCACTGTATTCTTTAATATTTTTCATACGAACCGCAAATTGATTCGCGAAAATCTTTATCAGATTTTTGTCTGCAACTATTTCGTCTGGTGTTTTACCTGTATCTATTAAAAGTCTTTTAAATTCCTCAATCTCTTCTGACTTCAGACGGCAAGCATCGGGCCAAAGAGTTGTCTTTTGTGTTGTGTCTGGAGTCTCGCGTCTTTTTTTCAATTCATCCAGCCGCTTTTTTGCGTTCTGAACATATTGTTCGGAAATTTCAATTCCTGTATAATGCCTTTCTAATTGCAAAGCCGCTGCGGCCGTCGTTCCCGAGCCGCTGAATGGATCGAGCACACACTCACCTGGATTGGAGCTTACTGAAATTATTCTTTTTAGCAGACTCTCCGGCATCTGGCATGGGTGCCAGCCAGTTCGTTCCTTAAATGTACCGCAAACTCGAGAATATGTATTCCAGACATCGTCCGGCAATTTTCCTTCCGGATTGGCTCGCTTGTCATTGTAAAGAAGCTGCCTGTCCGAAGGTACACGAACAGTATAATCATTGAACGTGAAATTATTTTTGTCGTTTGCGAAATAAAAAATATGAGTATGACTTCTCGCGAACTTATCTTTCGTCTGCTGGCCGAATGTGTAATGCCAGATAATCCAGTTTCGCATGACAAGCCCGATTTCATCAGCTATTACTTTTACATTGGCGGCGTAATCGTCACCGATAGCAATATAGAACGAACCGTGCGGCTTAAGCACTTTTTTGCAAACGCTCATCCATTCTTTCGTCCATGCGATATAATGTTCATGCTTTTGCTTATCATTGTATTTGTCGTATTTATAGCCGATATTGAAAGGCGGGTCGGCGAATATCAGGTCCGCGAACGGCTCGCTGATTTTGCCGAGAATCTCAATACAATCGCCCAATATTATCTTGTCCAAATACTTTTGCATAGCGATATGATAACGATTCAACGCTGATTTGCAAGCCAGAAGCTCTTTATTGAAATGTGATGCACATAAAATTAAGGTAACCATTCACAGAAAATTTCTGTTTTTGTCATTCTGAACGGAGTGAAGAATCTGGTTATCGAATAAGATTATTGCCATGTTTGTTAATTTTCTCTGGCCAGATGTTTCGCTCTGGCTCAACATGACAAGTGTAATGTTATGACAAAAACAGGATTTTTCCGTGAACGGTTACAGTAGTTTTTATTTCTTTGTTCCTGACGAATCTTCCATGCCTTCTTTAATTCCCTGAGTAACCGCTTTCGTAAAGGCTTTTACGCCAGGTTGAGTATTTTCGCCCATATAGTTCACAACATCTTTTGCTACAGGAGCAGATTCACCTGCAACATATCTTGTAAATGCTCCCATATACCCAAACGATGTCA
>CAZMPL010000099.1:0-10840 GCA_964567805.1 uncultured Pirellulales bacterium
TATTGGCCCATGGGTCAGTTTTCTGAACCACTGGAAGAGTTACCCATACATCGTTCAAATGCTTCACATAACCATTATTTACATCGTATGTATATTCTTGCGAATTGATAATTACCTTAGTGTCATTTGCGTCCCTGTAATACAAACGTATCTCAATAGGTACGCCGTCCTTCATATTTCCGCCGCCACCAATAATTCCAAAACCAAGCTCATAACTATTTCCTGGCTCGAAAGTTTTTTCCAATTCCTGAAACAAACCGACTTCCGATACCGCAAAGAGCCATGCCGCCTGTGCACCGTCACAATTATCTATATGCGAAGGATCACTTTGGTCAAGATTCAAAAAAACACCCGTTAATTGAGTCCAATAGAAGCCTCCGCTTTCGTCATACCAATATGGCTTTTCCGATTTCTGCCATGATGAAATATTCGTATTTACAAATGTTGTTTCCGGCGATTCGAATGAGTAATTGGGAATGTCTATCGACTCCCCAAAAGATACATTAGATAAAAAAATTATACTTATAAATACAATAATCACTCTTAAGATATCCCTTTTCATCCGTCTCTTTCTCCAAAAAATGTTTAGTAATATTTTATTTTCAGATAACTAATACAGGAAAAACTCATAAAATAATGATTATAACATAATTTCCCATTTGAAAATAGCAATAAGAGGCTTATTTTCCGATATTTGATATACGAGAATAGCTCTTCGAGGTTCGTGACTTTATTTGTTTGGCAGATAAATACTTACGGTAGTTCCCTTGCCAGTCTCGCTTGCTATGCTTAAGGAACCTTTGTTTAGTTGTATCAATCTGGCGGCATAAGCGAGACCCATACCCCGTTTTCTTCCTGCCGGTTTGGCTGAAAAGAACGGCTGAGTAGCTTTTTTCATGGTTTCGCTGTTCATTCCGCAGCCTTTGTCTTCGATGGATATTTTGATAAAATCTTCAGAATCGGCAAGCTGAATGCTTATTTTTACCGGCCCCTCAACCTGGCCGTACGACTCGATTGCATTACAGATTATATTAGCGATAGCAGAAACAATCTGTGCCGAATCAATGAAAAGACTGGTTATATTTTCAGATATTTCGATTTCCGAGTTAATTTTTTCAGTTTTTGCCTTCCTGCTGGCAAGCTGTAATGCTTCTTCAATTATCTGAGAGATATCTGTTCTGGAAGGTCTTGGTGATGGCGGCTCAGCAAAACTCATTAAATCCTCAATTATTTCTGAAGCTTCATTAGCATTTTCCTGAATCTGCTGAAGTATCTGCTTTTTGCCTTGATTCTGCTCTGATTCGGCAAGAAGCTGCGCACGACCGGCAATTACCGCAAGTGGATTATTCAATTCATGAGCCGCACCCGCAGCCAATTCAGCTAATGCGGAAAGTGAATAATCGAACAGAGATTCGCCTTTTTCTTCTACATGTTCGGCACGATTCATCATCGAATACTTATCCTGGGCCATCAGGTTTATTAGTTTGACAAAGCGTTCAGAAAAATGCGTTTCTTTACGTTTTTCCATTGTCGCCGCTAAGACAATACCTGCCATTTTTAAAGAGATTTTGAATTGTTCTTCAAACAATCCTATATCAGATGGGTAATTTAATTCAAATACTATTACTCCAATCGCTTTTGCTCCGAAGATTATCGGTGCAAGCTTTGTTCGTTTGGTATCGAAATCTGTTTCAAGCTGCTCAAATAACCATGTAATATCATCGGTAGCGTCAATTATCGCGAATTTATCCGCAATAATTTTCGGAATAACAGGATCATCTGTAGGTGTATTCAATAAAGCGACTTCACTTTGTGAGAGACCTCCCACAACTACAGCTTCCAGAGTTTGCGAACCGGATTGTGGTAAAAGATACAAACACACTCGACCCGTCTGGTAAAACTTTTGCCAGCGAGTCGCGAAATTCTCGGCAATATCAATAGCAGAAACACCAGAACTGATACTCAGCAAAAAATCCTTTACAAAATTAAAATGACCTGAAACTGTTTGCAGCTTACGAAATTCATTCGATATCTCAGAATCCTTTTGCGAATATTGAATCACCGCGGATTGTATTGCATCGACATATTTTTGAAGAGAATCCGGCGCATCGATACCTAAAAACGCGATTTTCTTATTTACTTCATCACGGGCTCTCTGATGAATCTGTTTTAACTTCTCCGAGTCTATGCCGAATTCAATCATCCAGACTTCGGACGGTTCCAGAAAATCGAAACTCCCGGAATTTCCTATCCCCGACTGGCGGGCCAGAAAATCAGCAAGTTGTATTACGGCTGCGATTCTCGCTTCCGGCATATCATGCAAAATTGTATCTGTCATACTATGATGAAGCCAAATTGAAAGCGAAATTAAATCGGGTAATTGCCATTTTTCCGCCAGGCGTTTACCAATTAACGTGTGATCCAAACCAATATGTTTGAGTTCAATTGCACGACAATTTGTTTTTTCTTTTTTTGCCTGTTCTGTGATACGCAGAAAACTTCTTGGCATTGTCTCAATCAGAGCGTATTTTCCGATATCATGCAACAAACCGGCAAAATAAGCTAATTGCGCATCCATTTGCGGCGAAGAATAATCAGCTATTACTTTTGCATAACAAGCTACCGCAAGACTATGCTTCAGCAATCCCTTCCTGTCTGGAGTCTGTTCAGGATTTTCCTGAATATTTGTTACTTTGAGTGACAGAAGAGCATCGCGTATTTCGTTTGTCGGGAGCTTGTCAACCGCATTCGCAATTGAGAATCTCCTGTCAAACATACTCATACCCCTGCTGCTGAGTAAAGATAAAACACGTACTGTCAAAACAGGATCAGACTCGATAATATCTGATATTACCGATGGCTGGAATTGCGGCTTAGTAAGTTTTGGAATATAAAGAGACGCGGTACAAGGCAGAGTTGAAAGACATTCAAGCCGACTGATAGCCAACTCCACCTGCCGAGAAGAAATTGCAGCATTTGGTATATTTTCCGACATATAGTCGTCTCAATCTTTTCTTTTCATCAACTATTAGAAACTTTACACCTGATTTAAGATGACTGGCACTTTTATTTCATAACAAGCACTTCTGATATTTTGCCTATCAGCTCGGTTACATCAAACGGCTTTCTAATAAAACCCTCGGCACCTGACTTAAGAAGCTGTGCTATTTCATCCTGCTTGACAACGCCGCTGACAATAATAATCTTAATGTTTTCAAATTCAGGATTGCCTTTTATTGCCTGGCAAACGATGTTTCCATTCACGTCAGGTAACATATAATCCAGAAGGATTAACTCAGGCCTGAATTTCTCAGTTGCCATACCTGCTTCATATCCACTCGAAGCAGTCTTGATTTCAAACCTGCCGTCCCTTTCGAGAACATCAACCAAAAGCTCGACAATTTCTGCATCGTCATCTACTATAAGGACTTTTCTTTTTCCCGACTCAATTGCATCAAGAGGAATCCTGTTATCCTTCATAAATTTGACGAGACTCTGTCGTGGGATTCTTCTGAATCTCGAACCTGGTACTCGGAATCCTTCTAATCTTCCCGCGTCAAAACAGCGAATTATTGTTTGCTGACTGACGCGGCAGATTTCTGCTGCTTCGCCGGTGGTATATAAATCCTTCATCTTATCCATTCCTTTTCTTTAACCAAATCCTTTTGATAAACCCCCTTACCATGTTACCTTTTTGGCCTAATTTAACTGTTTAGTGGCTATCTTGTCAACAATAAAAAGTCCAATAAGTTTTTTTTGTTAAAAGAAATTAATTTTTTCAATATTTTAACGATTTTGTTTAATAATATTCAAAATATGAGTGGAATTGATAAAATACAACAGATACAACTATTTTACTATTTTAACAATTTGGTTGTGAGATTATATTTCGACCAAAAGCAAAACAAATAATTATCCCTGATAAAATCGGTAATTCACCTGAAAGCTTTTCATAGAAGCCTTTAACTAACACTCTTTTAAAACAAAAACTGCTTCCAGTGTTTTAGTCACTGAAAGCAGCTTATAAAAACAAATACTACTTTGCAATCCTCATCATCCCACATGAAAGCAAGTCTATTCAAAATGAAACAGGAGAATATATTTTTTCTAATATCAAACTCCTGAAACAAGTCGAATGTCGGGATTCTGACTATTCTTCCTCTGTATTTTCAGAAGCTTCCTGTTTTTCCGGAACGACAACAACATTTACACTGGCAACTACACCATCAGCAAATTTAAGTTTTACACTGTGAGTTCCGACTACCTTAATATGTTCAGCTATTTTTACAACCTCATCGGCTACTGTAAAACCTTGAGCCCGTAAATTGGAAGCAATCATATTCTCTGTAATAGAACCGAACAAATGTCCCTGTTCATTTGCTTTAGCGGCAATAACAGCTTCGGCTCCGTCGACAGTTTTAGCTGCTTCTTCAAGTCTCTTTCTTTCTTTTATTCTATGCTCAGCACGTTTGGCTTTCTCTTCTGCGAGCGCCCTGACATTATCATCATTTACTTCCGCAGCAAGTCCCTGAGGAAGTAAATAATTACGTGCGTATCCATTGTTGACTTCGACTACATCTCCGAACCAACCAAGTTTTTGAATATCTTCTTTTAGAAGTACTTTCATGTTATATCCTTTCTTAAGTGAGATAAAGTTAAAATAACTAAAGAAGCTCATCTTAACTTTAGACACTCATAATTTAGACACTTTAGGCACTATAAATTATGCGGTATAAGGCAATAAAGCCATATATCTTGCACGTTTAATAGCAGTCTTTGCTTTTCTCTGGCATCCGGCACAATTGCCGCTTCTTTTACGCGAATATATTTTGCCGCGATTTGTCAGAAGTTTCTGCAGCGTATTAATGTCTTTGTAATCGATATAGTCGATACCTCTTCTGCAAAAACGACATTGTGTCTGCTCTCTTGTTACTGCAAACCCTGCTTTTTTCTTATCATTTTCTTTTTTAATCATATTCATCCCGTCTATTTTATTTCAAAACGTTATAAAAATTTACATTTTATTAATTCATTACGAACACACGAAGCAATGATAAATATCTAAAGTCTTAAAATGGTATATCATCATCGCCAACCGGGTGGCTATCGCCAGGTTCTGAACCTGCACCCTGCTGACCCTGATTGTCACCACCCTGGCCGCCTGTACCGGATATAAACTGGAAGCTTTCGACTGTAACTCTGTGTCTGCTTCGTTTGGTTCCATCCTGGGCGGTCCATGAATCAAAAGTCAATCGGCCTTCGATAAATACCGGATTGCCCTTTTTCAAATATTTGTTTATCGTCTCTGCTTGACGCCCGAAAACCCTGCAGTCAACAAAACATGTTTCTTCTCGCTGAGAACCATCCTGGCCTGACCATTTACGATTTGTTGCCAGTCCGAAATCCACAACCGCCGTCTGATTAGGAGTATATGACAATTGAGGATCACGTGTCAGGTTGCCAAGCAATAAGACTTTGTTATAACTTGCCATATCGAAGCCTTTCTTTATGACTTTTCATTTTCATCATAATCAGAGTCTGACACAGATTCGTCAGTCTGATCTTCTTCAACATCCTGCTCAGAATCGCGAGAATCAAAATCCCTGTCATCCCGCTCATCTGTTTCGTCAAAAGATTTAATACCTTCTTTTTCAGCTTTCGCCGCTGGTGTTTCTCTGTCGATATCTTCCTGAGTCATAAACTCTGCATTGAGAATCAAAAGACGCATAATCTGTTCAGAAAGGCGCAGATTCTTCTCAATTTCCTGAATCTTTCTGCCATCGACCTTAAAGTAGCAGATAATATAAACGCCTCTTGACTGGCCTTTGATATCATAAGCAAGTTTTCTATCATCCCATTTCTTAATGGTTAGGATTTCCGCTTCTGATCTTTCGAGAATCTTGGTTATAGTAGAGATAATACCATCCCAATCTGAGCTGGCTTTAGCTACATCAACAAGAAACATACCTTCATACAATTGCTTCGTAATAGTTTCCAAACTAATTACCTCCAATTAAAAAATTGTGTAATCATTATTTTATACATAAATAATAAAATATTTTTATTCACTACTGCTGTTAAACCTGTTCATTGCAGTTTCTATATTCGTTTCAATCCAGCATAACACTGCATTCTTTGCCTTCTCAATAGCTTCGGACATAAGAAGTCTTTGTTGCGCCGAAGGCTTACCAAGAACATAATCAACCTGGTTTTGCCTGACTTCTTCACTTGTGGCACCAATTCCTACTCTGCATCTTGCGAACTCGTCTGTCCCGAGCTTGTTGATAATATCAGCAAGCCCGTTATGACCACCGGCAGAACCTTTCGAACGCAGTCTTATTCGTCCCGGATCGATAGCCAAATCGTCAGTTACTACAATCAGGTCGTTTAATTCTATTTTATAAAAACCTGCTGCAGTAGCGACAGCCTGGCCGCTCCGGTTCATATATGTCCAGGGTTTTAACAATATTAACTTTTTATCTGAAAATTCACCCGTCCCGAAACGAGCATTGAATTTTCTTTGTTTAACTTCGATATTCAATGTGTTGGCTATCGCGTCTATTACTTTAAACCCGGTATTATGCCTTGTATCTGCATATTCGTCTCCCGGATTACCAAGACCAACTACCATTCGAATATCGCTCATAGCTTAACGTTAAATTATACTATTCTTCAGATTCACCTTCTTCAGGTTCTTTCTTCTCACCAATTACTTCAGGAGCAGCTGGTGCTTCCATCTCGAGTTCTTCTGTTGTTTTGATTTCAGCAACAAGATGGCAGGATACTAAAAGGATTTCAGGTGAAGTAACTAATTTTACACCTTCAGGAAGCTGAACTTCTCCCGCGTGAATAGCATCGCCTAATTTCAATTCTTTTACTGATATAACAATACTGGCCGGAATATCGGTGGCGAGGCACTCGATTTCAATCTCATTGTTATACAGTTCGACAATACCGCCTTCATGCGTTCCCGCCGCGGTACCTTTTAATTCGAGAGGAACTGTAACTTTGAGCTTTTCGGTGACATCAATTCTCATAAGATCGATATGAAGGACTTTTTTGCCAAGGCAATCATACTGCAAATCTTTGATAATAGTCTTTTCTTTCTTTTTTCCGATTTCAATATCAAGGAGTCGATGGCCATGATGAAGACCTTCCATGAAATTGTGCTCATCCAATGAAACAGATATCGGTTCTTCTTTGTGTCCATATATTACAGCAGGAATTCTGCCCTGCTTAAGGACCTGTTTAACAGAATGTGAGCCTGTTCGTTCTCGAATCTCAGCTTTTAGAAGCAATTCTTTTGCCATAATTTTTTTTCCTGGTTAAATATTACTAAATAAACTACTTACGGATTCGTTCCTGTGAATTCTTTTTATCGCTTCGCCCAACATGGCGGCGACACTCAAAACTTTAATTTTTTCTATTTTTCTTGTATTCTCATTTAGAGGAATAGTGTTAGTTACTACAATTTCCTCGAAAGGAGCCTGTGCTAATCGTTCCACTGCTTCGTGAGTCAAAACACCATGAGTTGCACCAACGATTATTTTATTCGCACCCTGTTCCTTTACCATTTTTGCCGCACTACATACAGTTCCCGCCGTTGCAATAATATCATCACACATGAGGATATTTCTGTTTTCGACGTCACCGATCACTACCTGAGCCTTAACATTACTTCCTGTAATACGTTTTTTATATACAATCGCAAGTTCTCCACCGAGATGTGTTGCATATCGTGAGGCAATTTTCATATTCCCTACATCAGGAGATACTACTGTAAGGTTCGGAATTTTCAAATCGCGGAAATATTTGCTCAATACCAGTTCGCCGGACAGATGATCCACTGGAATATCGAAAAAGCCCTGCAACTGATGAGCATGAAGATCTATCGCCAAAACCCTGTCAGCTCCTGCGGTAGTGATAAGATTAGCGACAAGCTTCGCAGTTATCGGGACTCTTCCTTCGTCTTTCCTGTCCTGTCTTGCATAGCCAAAGTACGGAATTACCGCGGTGATTCGTCTTGCACTGGCTCGCTTAAGACAATCCAGGTAAATCAGAAGTTCCATCAAGTTCTCATCGACTGGATTGCATGTGGATTGCAATACGAAACAATCTCTTCCACGTACATCATCCTCGATTCTTATAACCTTTTCGCCATCTGGAAATATGTCTATTTTAGCTCCGCCCAGAGGAAGACCAAGATAGTTACATACTTCACAAGCTAAATCAGGATTACTCCTGCCTGAGAAAATCTTCAGATTGTCATTAAGAAACATCATTTTCCAGCCTTTCTGCCCAATTGATTTACACTTCCCTGTGAAAATTCCAGTACAACATCATCCTTCACAATAGTTCCATCTTTTAAAAACGCAAAAGGCCCTATTCGGCAATTCTGTCCAATGATGACTTGACCTTTAATAAATGTAAACGGCTCAATAATGGTATCCTGACCGATGCTTGCTCTTACATCGATCCAGGTATTATCAGGATCAACTATTGTCACTCCCTGTTCCATTAGTTGTTTCTGGGTTCTTTTTTGCATAATCTTACTTATTTCGCTAAGCTGCAGCCTGCTATTGACACTGACAGCTTCTTCCGGCAAAACTGCTTTAATAGCAAGGACCTTATGATCTGTCGCCAGAATAGCGGAAATTACATCTGTGAGATAATACTCTCCCTTTGCATTATTTGGTTTGACTTTATTAAGCATACTAAAGAGAAGAGTATTATTAAATAAATAATAGCTCGGATTGATTTCTTTTATTTCCAATTGCTCTTTCGTGCAATCGCTATGTTCGACTATTCCCTTGATATTACCTGAATCATCCCGAACAATTCTTCCATAACCGGTCGGATCATCGAGTTCAGCAGTTGCAAGTGTAGCAGCGGCATGAGCTTCTTCATGCTCTTTTATAATTCCTGCAAGAGTCTCTGTTCGTATAAGAGGACCATCGCCGCATAATACAAGTGTTTGGCCTTTGAAATCTTTCAAATGCTCTTTGCAGCATAAAACAGCATGACCTGTTCCCAACTGCTTTTGCTGAGTGACCCAAACAATATCATCCGCATCGGCAAATCTTTCCTTAACCTGCTCAGATGAAAAACCAACTACAACAAATATTTTCTTAACTCCCGCCTGTCTGCAGGAATCAAGAACATATGAAAGCATTGGCCGACCGCATACCTCATGGAGAACCTTCGCCATTTTGGTATTCATTCGTTTGCTCATACCAGCAGCCAATATTATTGCAGTTGTTTCTGTCATTGTTCTAACTTCTATCACTATTACTTATTATAAACACTACCCGACTTGGACTCGAACCAAGAATATGGGCACCAAAAGCCCATGTGTTGCCGATTACACCATCGGGTAAAATAGTTTTAAGTTTTAAGTTATGAGTTTTGAATCAATAATTAGACTAAACACTCAAAATTCAAATCTAAAAACTCTATTAGCTTGTCACGGGAGCCATATGGCTCGACCTGGCTCTGTCGGAGGCTTGAATCAACCATGCCGTGATAACTGTCGATCCCTGATTTAGTTTTAAGTTTTGAGTTATAAGTTTTAAGCAGCTAACTCAAAACTCAACACTAATAACTAAAAACTAACAAAGTACTACCCCGTGCGACAGAGCAATAAAACAGGAATTATAGCAATCCAAAAATATTTATTCAACAAATTTTTATAAAAATGAAAGAAAAGTTCATAAATAAAAGTCATAAAGACTAAATATTGCCCAACCTATCTATATTAACACGTATTTCCTCCATAACTTCAGACCAGAGTGTATTTTCTGTTAAATTCCATGCTTTTGCGGTTGCAATCTTTATCCCTTCTGCAAGCGCAATATTTTCTTTTCCTGAATCTAACCAACTTCTGAGAAATCCAGCTAAAAGATAATCGCCGCATCCGACTGTTCCGAAAACTTCTTTACTATCATTTACCCTTCCTTGCCATGCCCCTTTCTTATTAATAAAAATCGCTCCATTTTCCCCCCTGCTGATTAATATATTTTCAGTTCGCTCCAGTAATTTTCGTCCATTTTCAATTAATAAAGCTGAATTATCCTCGATTTCAGTATTAAAAAGCAGGTTTAGCTCTGAAATATTGGGTTTGATAAACCAGACTAAACCTGTGTCAAAAATCTGTTTCAAGGCTGGTCCGGACGTATCCAGAACAATTTTTGCACCCGCGTTATGGCAATTATTTACAATTCTTTGTACATCTTCCAGATAATCCCCCTCCGGCATAGCTCCTGAGAAAATACAAATACTGCCCATTTTAACATTTTTCATTAAATCCGATTCAAGCCGAACAAATGCGTCTTTGGAGTACAATTTTGTTTTATTGCGAAGGTGCATTTCCCTTTTTGCTGCCTTATCAACAATTGTTATATTTTTTCTCGTCTCACCTTTAACAACCGTCATATTAATACTGATAAGCGGCCATAAGGCATCCGCAAAAGACTTCAATTTATCAAAATCACTCGCTCCCCACAAACCAGCGGCTATACTTGATTGCCCCATCCATGCCAGGGCGCAAGATATATTGAATGCTTTTCCAGCCGGAAAAATGGTTTGATTTTCAATTTCCTGATGCTTCCCCCACTCGATATTGCGGCCATAACAAGTAATATCCCATGCAGGTGCAAGTCCGATTGTAATTATTGAAGGCTCACTTTTCATTATTATTGTTTTGACTTTTTTAACCAGTCGGCGCCGAGCTGGCCGCAGGCGGCATTGATTTCCCGGCCCATTCTGAATCTAATCACAGTTTCAATCCCAGCTTCGTTCAAAATAGACGCAAATTCCTTAATAATCGCACTGCCGCTTCCCT
>CAZMPL010000100.1:0-10837 GCA_964567805.1 uncultured Pirellulales bacterium
CTCGTGCCTGCATAATTCATTCTCCTTCAAAATTACTGAATAATCGCTCATCAAGATTTTAATGTTGCTCATGGCCTGCTCTGAACAACATTTGCATGACAAGTTTTGCATTTTTTATTTTTATTTTTGATTTTTTTCACCACTGTGCTTCAAAAAATGCGCCGGCCGGGCCTTCGGGTTGTTTTTTAGGTCGTGACTTTAAAATTGCTTCGGCTATTGCTATATCGCTTTGTGTTGTGATTTTTATATTTGATGAGTCAGTTTTAACAATAGATACTTTCAGGCCCATTGCTTCTACAAGCTGCGCATCGTCGCTAATCGGCATATCGCCGAGATTTTTTATATTTTCGTATGCTTTTTTAAGCATCTTGACCGCAAAAATCTGCGGCGTTTGTGCTTCATAAATGCCAGTTCTATCGAGAGTACCAAAAATCATTTCATCTTCTTCGTTGACTTTCTTCAAAGTCGCAGTTACGGGACAGGCCGGAATCGCAGCACCCGATGCAATCGCGGCTTCTATACACGAATCGATTATCTCCTCAGTGACACAACAACGACAAGCATCGTGGACCGCTACTAAATCTATATTGTCTTTAAGCAGATCAAGACCTTTTTGCACAGTTTTGAATCGTTCTGAGCCGCCTATGTATGTAGTGACATTGAAAAATTTCAGATTCGCGCCCCACTTTACATTTATCAGTTCCTGGTCATCTTCCGGAATAGCAAGAAGGATTTGTTTTACATCATCTCTATTCGAAAAAAGCTCGACGCTGCGCAGGAATACCGCGCGGCCGGCAACATCGACAAATGGTTTCTTTCTTTTTCCGCCGAACCTGGTTCCTGAACCAGCGGCACATATTATCGCAGCTACATTTTTACTCATAATCACAACTTTCTATTGTCTGAAAAGCACTGATTCTCGTTCGAACCATTTCGTACTGAAAAACAGTAAACCTGCAGCTATGATAAAACTTGAACCGAGAATTGCAATAAACATTTCGTAATTCATCGTTCCTTTTAATAATTCTTTTATCGCAAGTGATATATTCGTAATCGGAACCATCGCCCAGAACCAGTCCAGCTTAACAATCGGCAGCAGCGAAATAATTGCCGGAATAATGGCCAAAAAATTCAACGGGCCGCAGTAAGAACTGGCTTCCTTGAAACTTCTGGCATAAATCGATACGCTCAAAAGCAATGCCGCGAATATAGCCGCTGTCGGTATCAACATTGAAGCTACCAACAATATATCTACTATACTCACTGACGACAAAACCTGTGCTACAGGAACTTCGGGGGGAATCTTCTTTATATTCACCGCTACCATAACACCCATACCTGCAAGGCTCAGCAGCGCGGCTGTAACACCTGCGGTAAAAATAACAAAGAACTTACCGAGCACAATGTGCGAACGCTTAATCGGTGCAAGTAAAAGAGTTTCAAGTGTTCCACGCTCTTTTTCACCAGCACCCAAATCAATAGCCGGATACATGGATCCCACCATGCAGAATATTATAAACATATAAGGCAAAAATCCACCGGCATTCTCGCCAATAATTTCTCTCATATTTGCCGTGCCGTGATTTTCTATCTTGATTGGCAATATAAGGCCATTTTGTTCTTGTGATGAATTTAACCCCATCAATCGTAAGCGTTCAGAACGTATCTTGTCACTGACCTTTTGAACAATGTCTTCTGCGCGACTTATTATTACTCTATTTGTAGCTGATGAGTTGTTATAGTAAATATGTACGGTTACCTGCCGGTCATAATTAGCCTGTTCCAAAGCTTGTTCAGGAATCACCAAAGCAAATTTAATAATGTCTTCCTGAATAGACGATGTAATCTTATCTTCGTTTGCTATTTCTACCTGTTTGAACTGGTTACTATCCGCAAACTCCTGCGCTAATTGCGGCAAATTCTCTGAACCAAATATTGAATAAGTTAGAGCCTCTGTAGCAGCTTTGTGCTTGCTCTTAATTACAAAGCTAAACAAAATATTCATTAACATCGGAACGAGAACAGTCGGCATTACAAGCATAAAGATGAGAGTTCGTCTGTCACGAAGGACCTCTTTTAATTCTTTAAAATAAACTATAAGAATGTTAGATTGCATTTTGATACCCCCCCAATCCAAGCAACGCCAGAAACGCTTTATCTAAAAGTTTCTGCCCGGTTTGCATTCTCATTTGTTCTATAGTACCCTTAAAACGAAGCTTTCCCTTGTGCATAACAACAACATTGTCACAAAGCCTTTCGACTTCGTGCATGTGATGCGTACAGAAAATAATAGTTTTGCCCTGATTTTTGCACGATTCGATAAAATTCAGAATAGCTTCAGCGGCCGCGACATCAAGACCGGTCGTAGGCTCATCGAACATTATGATATCAGGCTCATGAATCAGAGTTCGTGCGATAGAAACTTTCTGCTTCATACCGGTAGAAAGCGAATCGTTACGCTTGTCAACGAACTCTGTCATCTCCAAAACATGAAACAGTTCGTCCATTCGCATGGAGAGTTTTTTGCGCTCCATGCCGTGAAGTTTGCCAAAATATTCAATCATTTCACGCGCGGTCAGACGAGCATATAAACCTGTATTATCAGAAAGGAATCCGATTCTTTTGCGAACCTCAAGAGGATTTTTTACCAAATCGATTCCCATGAAAGAAGCAGTCCCCCTGCTCGGTTTCAACGCGGTGGAAAGCATTCGTAAAAGAGTTGTTTTACCTGCACCATTCGGACCGAGCAATCCTAAGATTTCGCCTGGCTTTGCGATGAAACTGATATTATCAACCGCAAGAAACTTTTTGCCATCGCGAAAGCTTTGAAATATGCCAATCAGCCCTTTGACTTTCTTTCCTCTCTCCCGGAAAGACTTGCTAATTTCCTTTACTTCAAGCATAAAGAAATTCCTCAATAAATCAAAATTCTATCCCACACCTGGCTCCTATGCCTTTATCGAACGGATGTTTTATACATTTCATTTCTGTAACCAAATCCGCGATTTCAATTAATTCTTTCGCAGCTCCCCGGCCGGTCATAACAATTTCCACGCCTGCAGCTCTTTTATTTATAATACGCATGACATCATCAAAATTTGCAAGTTTTTTCGAAATGCAGAAATTTATCTCATCCAGAATAATCATGTCATAAACTTTATCAGCGGCTAATTTCTCCAGCTTTTGGAGAACTTCCCGAATCGCTTTCCTGGCTTGTGAAACCATTTTTTCATCAGAAAGCGACTTTCCCATATCCCATTTAACATCGAGCGCTTCTAAATTTATCCCGGCGGATTTTAAGTCTATAGCCAGCCGCTCACCGGTAGCAAGTGATGGAGGTTTCAAAAATTGATAGATAAGAACTTTATTTCCCTGCCCGGCCGCACGAAGAGCAAGACCAAATGCCGCGGTTGTTTTACCTTTCCCATCTCCTGTATAAATTTGTACCAGCCCTTTTTCGAGCATATGTCACCACCAACTTTAAGTGGCATGGCCATCCTGGCCATGCTTCATGGGCAAGATGCCCATGACACGATTTTCATTTCTTTTCTGAGCGTATTTGTTTTATAAGCTCTATTGCTTCTTTTACCTTTTCTGTAATACCAGGATAATTTTTGGCGGCAAGAAGTTCTTTTGTTATCAGGTTCGAGCCCATTCCAACACAAGCAACTCCCGCGTTGAACCATGCACTTAAACTTTCTTTCGTTGGTGACACGCCGCCTGTCGGCATAATCTCTGTCCAGGGACATGGACCTTTAACGCTCTTGACAAAATTCGGCCCGCCAACTTCCGCTCCGGGGAATATCTTGCATATTTCCACGCCGAGTTTTTCCGCGTTATGTATTTCAGTCACTGTGCCGCAGCCGGGACTATACGGAATCTTACGGCTGTTGCAGACTTTCGCGACATCTTCATCCAGAAGCGGGCCAACTACGAAATCCGCACCGGCGGAAATGTACATCGCCGCGGTAGGCGCATCGCAAATAGAACCGACACCAAGAATAATTTCAGGCTTTTCAGTGTCACGATATTCCGCTAATTTCGTAAATACATTTACAGCTCTGTCACCTCTATTGGTAAATTCTATTGCTCTTGCTCCACCGTCCGCGCAAGCCGTAATTACATTTTTCGCTGTTTCGAAATCTCCGTTATAAAAAACCGGTATCATACCGATTTGCTTCATTGCAGTAAGTACTTCAAGTCTCGAATATTTAGCCATTCGCAAGCCTTTCTTTTTCTATAATGTTTCAATTTCAGATAACGCATCAATTTGAATTTCTACTACTTCACGAACGCGAGCCTCAAAATCCGTTTCCATTTTTTTGAGTTCATCCGACAAAACAGCTTCAAGGTGAGATTGAAACTTATTCCTTGCTTTTATTATTTTTGATTCTGTTAAAATTCTTTTTGTCAGCCATGCAGGAGCGCTCCATGTCTCGGCCATTTGTTTCGCTTTACTGACACCATAGCGTAAAGATAAAACACTAACTACCCCGGCAAGCACTGCTCCTATAATCCAGCCTAACGGCCCGGATGAAATTAAAGCAACACCCCCGCCGCCGCAAATACTCGCAACAATTGTCGTAATAATACCGGCGGTAAACCATCCCATCAGATCCAGTATCCCGGTGTATATATTCGGTATAAGTATTTTATTATCAATTTCCATCGACATAGATGCTTCACGATATACGCGGTCATCACCAATACTAAGACCATACGAAGCAAACCATTCCACTACAAGCCTTGTAAGCTGATCAGATAAGCCGGAAGTAAGAATACTCATTCGCTCTTCGACAATTCTTTTCATATCCGGCTCAAAAGAATTAACCTGAGAAGATATATTATTTTTGAGTGTCGTAACAGAACCGCCGTTTTTTTGAAATTCAATTAAAACAGGTTTTATTTTCGCGTCGAAAAGTTTCGATGTAATGTCACCAACTAAAGCGGCTGAGATTGCATCTGTTTTTTCTTTAATCCAGATTCGAATTTTCTTATCGCAAAATTCCTGTAAACCATCCTTAAGTACCTGTCGCGTACTCCTGAGTTTCCGTTTCAACGCGGGAAGTATGGAAAGACCTTCCGAAATAACAACATAAGGTCTGTCGCTGCGTGTAATCGCAGACTGGTCTATGTGCAAAACTTCCGAGATAATATCAGATACGAAAGGCCATTGACTACTGCCGCCGGCGAGAATAACACGTTTAATCTCGCTTATGCTGATCTTCTTCTCTTCAAGCCCGCGGATTAAACAATTCCTGAACCATTCGAGTAAATTTATTTTCTTTTCGGAAGAAGTCAATTTTACAGACTTGTTACCAATTTCTTTAAGATAACCTGTGAATACAGAACTGGGAATATAATTAGCGGCCCGTTCTATAAACTTATCCCATGTCATACCTTTTAGACTGCCGTAACGACCGATGAACTTACTGACATGTTCTGTCCTGTCTCTTGCCATCGTTCGCGAGAAAAGTTCTTTCGCTTCCCGGCACAAATATGAATGTACATAAAAGGTATCGCCGTTTCGTTTTATTTCATCGAGCGCAGAAGGATTTTGTTCGAGGAACCACTGGAAAAACAGGTCATCCAGCAATCTGCCGCCAAGCTCAAAGTCACCCCACGAATGGCGCACCTCAAGACGACACAGGAAAGCGAAGTCACATGTCCCGCCGCCAAAGTCAACAAACAGAACACCTTTCTGAGATTCGGCGGGAGAGAAATCTTTGTGCCAGAGATGATACAACATTGCACCAATAGGCTCATCTACAATTTTTATGTTACCATATCCCGCCGCTTTTGCGATTTCAGAAAGCTTTGTTGTAAAAATACTTTCCGATTCACTCGGCGCTCCAAAAATTACTTCGCGTTTGCCTGGTTCGATATCTATATGCAATTTCTCACATTGGATTATCAAATTTTGCAGAAAGTCTTGTGCATTTTTATATGCTTCCTCACTTGTCGCAATATCCGGCTTGAATTGCGTCCGAAGGCACCATGACGTCCTTTCATTCGCGGGCGTTTCGCCAAACTCATTAAGTGCGGCGTCACCTACCAGCGGCTCTTTCTCGCCGCGATAGAGAATTGCGGTCGCAATTCCGTCTTTGCCGATGCCAAAATCAACACCAACCGGTGACGTCTGGTCCGACGGACACTTGCAATAGTATGAATTAGTGGTTCCAAAATCCACCGCCAGAACATGCGGCTTATCCATGATCATTTCCTTTCCCGAATCCTTCTTACCAATCCGCGTTTCAATACTTTCATTCCAATAATCACGGGTTTCCGCTCAACTTTTACTTCGTCACCTTCCTTAATATTCCCAAATATTTCATATTTTTCTATCAGAATCGGAATCCATACCATACGGTCTTCCTGTTTTTCCGCATTCGATAAAAACCGCGGTTGTCCCTCAAGTCCCTCGAAGCCTATATTCTTCGCTTCCTGAATCAATTCATCCGCGACATATTGCAAATCCTTCGGTGCGGCATTATGAAGGTCATATATATATCCGGCCAATGCATTGAAAGTTACCTGCTTTTCATCAGGAGCATTCTCTGTTTTCGTCGAATAAAACTGCACCGCAGCTATTAATGGGATAGCCATTTTCAACCATGATTCGATGCAGGATTTTACAATTTCCTCGTGAGACATGCGTTCAAAGGCCAACTTTTCTTTGGAGAACGAGAGGAGGAAAATAATCGCAATATACAAGAGGAGGCGTTTTAATACTCCTTTGTTCGGATGTTTCCGCCGCAGCAATGCCCATATTCCTGAAAAGAACGCATCACCTTTAACCGCTCGCCAAATTTCAGCTATAGACGCAATTCCAAGAGCCGCTATTAAAATTCTTCGCAACGTTTTGCTTTTCGATATTCGCCATATGACCAATACCATAAAAAAAGCCCCAAGCGGACCGCCCAGAACAATTCCTAAATCACGCATATCCAAAAATAAACGAGCCAAAGGAGTAAGCACCATTAATCCGACAACCGCGCCGAGTAAAGCGGCTATAGCTATATTTATCGCTCGCAATTCGAATATCCGGGTTGGTTTTGGTATTGCAACAGGTTGTACTAACGTATCAAAAGCAAATGCAAGCGATTGGAGACTTTTATGATCAAATGAAGATTTTCCGGATATTTTCGACAATAATGCGGAATTGAGCAATTCATTTCTCAAATACGAGCGGAGACTTGATTGAGCCGCTTCTAAATCGCTATCCGACGGGTATTCCTGAACAGGCATATTGCGGGAATACTCGATAACCGCTTTCTCAAGCAAGTCCTTCTGCTCCGGGCTTGTATCATGTAAAGCCTTCGATATTGCCTCTTCAAAAACCATTTTTATCTGTCATGCTCCGAATATTTCATTATGAATTCAAATATGCTAAAACATAATACTGCACTGCGTTTGGTACAGGTTTCTCTTAACTATAACACAATACCCTCCAAAGGCTTATGCGTCAAAACAAAAATCTGGGAACAGAATCGCCCTGGAGAGAGATTTTCAAGCGTTTTTACCATTTTATGTGAATTTTCTTGCAATATATCTAACATTTTTGTAAATTAACCCTGCTTTTGATTATATCGAAAGTGATGTTGCGTTAAGCAGCATTGTCGCTTTGGCGGCGTAGCTCAGTTGGTTAGAGCATGGGATTCATAAGCCCAGGGTCGTCGGTTCGACTCCGACCGCCGCTATTTTGGTATTAGTTTTGTCGTTAGTCTTTTGCAATTCGAATAGCCGTGATTTACATAAAAATAGTTTGCCAATAACTAAACACTATTCACTAACGACTAAAAACTATTATTAGGCCCCCATCGTCTAGCGGCCTAGGACGCCGGGTTCTCAACCCGGTAACAGGGGTTCGAGTCCCCTTGGGGGTATCAGATATGTTTTATCCGGAATTGTATCTTCTCGCATATTGTCGCAACCATTTGCAAAACAAGGAGTTAAATCATCTCCCCTGTTTTGCTCATACAACCCGGTACAAGGCTCTAAGAACTTTTCAGGACATTTTTCTTTCCATTTCTATTTAAGGGCAATATTATTATTTAACTGAAATATCAGACTTAACGGTATAGTTGAGCAAAATAAAAAAAAATGAATATGCATATTCAAAAATATATATTTTTTATTCTCTTTTTCACACATATTTTTTTTGGGGCTGGTTGTTCCGGTAACCCTGAATTAGTTACTGGACAGTTTTTATTGAAAACAGAAAACGAAATACCTTCTTCTGAACCGAACAGAATTTCTGTTTATAATGCGGTGAAAAAAGATTTAGAGGACTGGCCCAGGGAGCTTTGGACAGACAGCAAAGCGACTTTCACAAGACCCGACAATATAACCGCTCTGCTTCTTGCCGGAGGAGCAAGTATATATATGCACCAACAGGATGACGAGAAAATCGCGGATTATTTCGAGGAACATAATCGTTTTCATGGTTTCTCAGATGAAAGTCTTTATATAATCGGAAAACCAACAGTTCATTTGGCGGCAAGCAGCATATGGTATTTGGGTACAATTATAAATCATGATAATATGAACCAGAAGCGAGCATTGACTATGAACAAAGCCATTACAATTAACTGGCTTACATTCTGGGGATTGAAATTTGCAAGAAACAACGATACACCAAACGGCAAAGATTGGGCATGGCCAAGCGGTCATACTTCCAGTTCGTTCACAGTAGCATCAGTATTGGATGAATTTTACGGTCATAAAGTCGGAATCCCGGCTTATGCCTTAGCAGGACTTATCGCTTATAGAATGATGGATACGGGAGATCATTGGGGAAGTGACGTAGTTTTCGGTGCAACTTTGGGCTGGGTTGTAGGTCATACAGTAGCAGGCCAGGACAAGGATTATAAAATCGCAGGTTTCGATATCGTACCTTTTATCCCTGATACAGAAAAACCTGCATTAGGTATTGGCTTTATGAAACGTTTCTGATTTGTTCTATTATCTATTTCCACCGGCAAACTTGGTGTTTATATATTACCTCTTTATCCCGCCGCGGCACTTGTGATGTGCCCCAATTTTATGTACCACATGTTAATAGAGAGTTAACAACATTTTGCTTAATGTATTGCAGAGGCAAAAGTATATTTCTTCCCGTTGTAAACGATACAGTGATTTCTCAACTTCAGATTCCGGCCACCCTGCCGACCTGCGATGAAGTTATTCGCCGCAATGGAATTACAAATGAAAATTATAATGATTATCTTTTGTCCCTCTTGGAGAATTACCCGGATATTACAATCCATCTAAAACAGATAGAATTATCGCCCGAAAAATAAAAGAAAGGGAAGGTTGGGTTTCCTGCCAGTCACAATCCGCCTAATTTTACACAAAAAAAACAAATAATACTTAACTCTCTATAAATTAAGCATTTAGCAAATAAAGGAATTTAGTAAATTAAATTAGGAAATAAGTTTCCTGACGTTCTTTAATTTCGACAAGCTCAATTTTTTGTCTGTTTTGCGGGATAAACTATTTTGTATAGAAAATAATCGTTATATCCAAAATATTCGTTACATTTGATACACGCAGAGGCACTTTATTACAGATGTGTGTAGATTTTCGAAGGTGGGTGATAGCGTAGTATTTACGCTATCATACATTCCTGCTTCGTAGTTGCTCCCTCCTCCGCGAAGCAGGAATCCTATTTGAAAATAAATAACTCAAAATAAGCTATTTAAAAAGAACTTTATTTAAGGGCGTAAAACTATGAAAAATCAAAAAACAATCTTAAATAATTGGACTATCAACAGCAAAAAAATATCTGTTTTCGTTTTCTTACTTCTTCTTCTGACTATCACTCAATCAGCACAATCAGTTTCAACTATTGTCGATTTAGAAGGCGATAAAGATGGATTCGGTGTCGGATGTCCAATCGTAACCGGGCTTCATTTCACTGATTATGGTCAGGTTGTGGAAGACTATCGCGAACCTTCTGATCCTAATTTTACGGATAACTGGGTTGATGGTGACCAGACATGGCAACATACTTATAATTTGGGAGGATATACAGCAATATCAGCGTCATTGGAAATTTTTGTAGCGGGTATTGTGGACCATTCCGACTGGAGTGCTGATGTTCGTGTGAATGGTGTATCAGTGGGTACAATTCCGCCGTTAACGAGTAACTATGACATTACTCGTATTCTGACTTTCAATGTACCGGTTGGACTTCTAAACAGTCCTGATGGTATTATGATTGATCTTAACAACGACCTTGACGGCTATATAATCGACTACTCAGAATTGTCGATTGTTATTAATGCATCGAGCGCTCCTACAAATGATAACTGTGCAAATGCGATACCTATTGGAAATGAAACAATGGCTTTCAGCACTACCGGGGCCACACACGATGGATCAGATGATTATATCTACAGCAGCAATATCTGGTATTGCTATACAGCTACACATTCAGGCATAGCAACAGTCAGCCTTTGTGGAAGCAGTTATGATACAAAACTTGTCGTTTATAGCGGCAGTCAGTGTCCTGCAACAACCGCAAGAGTAGTTACAGGAGCTTCTGGTGACGGAGGCAGCGGCAAAGATGATGATGGTTGCGGAGGCACGAGCGAAAGCTCTCAGGTATCTTTCTACACAGTTTGCGGTAATCAGTATCTTATTGAGGTTGGAGGATTTGGCACAGCAACAGGAAACGGAGTTATCTCGATTAACGCTATCGGAACTCCTTGCTCATCTCCTGGGCCGGTAAATGATAACTGTGCAAACGCGACGGTTGTCGGTAATGTCACAAACCAGGCATTTTCAACTTTAAATGCGACACATGACGGCCCAAATAATTGCATAGTCAGCA